>CAZKMG010000088.1:0-12308 GCA_964553465.1 uncultured Bacteroidaceae bacterium | reverse complement strand
CTTTTCGGGCGATAATTGTCTTCGCTCCGTCTTTCAGAGAGCCTTTTAACACTTTAATAGGTTTAAAGGAACTGAGAAAAAATGCCGGATATGCACCAGCAAATACTCCAACTATTATTGCAAGCCCCGCCAGGGAAAGCACTCTTAATGGTTCAATAAATATACGGGTTGAAATAGTTTTTTCGGTAAAATTATTAAAAGCAGGCAAGAGCAACTCTACTATAAGCAATGCTATAATAATTGCAATCAAACTCTGCATAATTGCTTCTCCAAGAAACTGGAGTGTAAGCTGGGATTTTCTTCCACCAAAAACTTTTTTTATCCCTATCTCTTTAGCCCTGCCAGCTGAACTAGCTGTTGAAAGATTCATGAAATTTATACAGGCAAGAGAGAGAACAATAATGGCAATTATCGAGAGGATGTGAACATAAAGTGAATTACTGTTGGGACGCATTTCATAGACATGCTTTGATTTGAGATGGATGTCAGTAAGCGCCTGTGTATATAGTTTAACTTCCTCGTTTTGAAAATCGAAATAGTTGTTCTGGTAAAATTCAGGGAATTTAGCCTCCAGCATATCGGGGGTCACACCTTCACGAAGTAAAACATATGTCCAGCAGGGGTTCCAAATCCATGTTACTGGAAACTGCCCATCAGCAACCTGTCTGAATGTGCTTATAGATCCAAGGAGATCAATTTTCATATGGGATTGAGTGGGAAGATCCTCAAAAACGCCAGTGACCTCAAAATTGAATCCTTCTTCAACCCTCAAAGTCTTTCCCAAAGGAGAAACATCTCCAAAGTATTTGCGTGCAGTCGAACGACTTAAAACTATAGTACTAGGACGGTCTAATGCTGTATTTTTATCACCTTCAATAAAATTATATGTGAATATATCGAATACAGTTGAATCTGCGAGAAAAAACCATTTCTCATTAAACCGGATGTCTTCATTTTTATCGTTTGTATAATCGAAAAACCACTGTGTCCGGAAGCCGTTGAAAAACCGTACCTGTTTTTCAATAAGATCGGGATATTGAAATTCCATGGCCGGTCCTGCTGGAAAAGATAGAGTTGAAGCATCTTCATTTACGTCATTGGCATTATATAACCTGTTAATCCTGAATATTCTGTTGGCTTTTTCATTAAACTTGTCAAACTTAAGTTCGTCTTCAATGTAAAGCGCGATGAAAATGAAACTAGCCAGCCCAATGGCCAAACCACCAGTATTTATCAGGGAATATTTCCAGTATTTTATAATATTCCTTAATGCAATTGTAAAAATGTGTTTAAACATAAGTAACCATTTTAATTGTTTAAAATAAAGTGGTCCATGCAGTTAGCGTTTAAGTTTAAGAATTAATTAGGTGTCAGATTGAATTATTTCTTTTATCATATAGAATAATATGTTAGGCAAACAGGTACTTTGAAAAACAATCCATACTAAAACAATAGCTCGTATGTAAAATACTTTCAATTTAATCCGTTTTATATAAAGTCAAAGGTTACATTCATGATAACATCATAATAACCGTTTAAACAGAAATATTCAGACTTTCTTTTTTAGGTAGGAAGGATTAGGCAGTGCTAAAATAAATTAAAATAAATCAAAATGCAAAAAAAATAACATGACAAATACTCAATTTTATATAAACCTTCTTCATATGTGAGGTATTTATTTGTCAGAACCAGCGGAATAGTATCTCTTTGATCTTTATTCATCAAAGTATTCTTTTATCACCTACTTCTGAAATTGAAAGGAAAAGAGAGATTCATTTATTGTTTGTACATTGCTCAAATGTCAGATCATAAACATATGTTGAAAATTTTATTTTTCTTATTATTATATTTATCATCCAGGGATTCCCAAGTCTTTAATTTCGGGACATTTCCCAATTATTTATCTTAATTAAAGTTGAATTTTGTTACATTTGATAGTATACATTTATTTTAATACTATGGGTTGGGAAATGTGATGAAAATAAAAAAACAGATAATATTGTAAAGAATATACGCTTACATTTCATGGAATTAAACATTCTTAAGGATATTGCAATCATTTTTGCCCTTTCTACTTTTGTAAATTTCATTTTTACAAAAATTAAAATCCCAACTATCATAGGTTACTTGCTTACAGGTATTATAGCCGGACCCCATTTTTTAGCTATCATCCATTTACCACATGAAATTGATCTGATGGCTGAGATTGGAGTTATTCTATTGATGTTCACGATTGGGCTTGAATTTTCGTTACAACATCTGATGAAAATCAGGAATATTGTTTTTTTCGGTGGATTCCTCCAATTAACAATAACTGCCAGCGTTTCAATGCTTTTTGCAAGAATATATTCCATGACATGGAGTAGTGCTTTATTCATCGGATTTCTCACTGCCCTGAGCAGTACAGCTGTAGTCCTTAAAGTTCTGCAGGATCGTTCTGAGCTTTCTTCAAATTATGGACGTACAGCCATCGGTATACTAATATTTCAGGATATAATAGTTATTCCTCTCATGCTGTTTACCCCATTGTTAGGAGGAAAGGTGGTAGATTTCGGCTCCACAATCTTAGTACTTTCTCTGAAAACGCTTGGAATATTGGCATTTGTGTACCTGGGAAATAAATGGATTATGCCCAGAGTATTACATATGATTGCCATGACAAAAAATCAGGAGCTTTTTTTGATGATCATTTTATTAATATGTCTTTCAGTTGCATTACTAACCTCTGCACTTGGTATGTCTCTTGCTTTTGGTGCTTTTCTTGCTGGTTTAATGATTTCTGAATCGGAATACAGTCATAATGCCTTCGGTCACCTCATTCCTTTTAAGGACATGTTTACCAGTTTCTTCTTTGTTTCTATCGGGATGTTGCTTGATCTTCAGTTTGTATATGACCATTATGTCCTAGTTATTTTAACAGTGATATTAGTAATTTTAATTAAATCTATGATTGGTGCGGGAACAGCATTATTGTTGGGTCATACTTTTATAGGAACTATAATAGTTGGATTGGCTCTGAGTCAGGTAGGGGAGTTCTCTTTTATCCTGGCTAAGATTGGTACAGAAAATATGATCATCACGGATTTTTATTATCAGCTATTTCTCGCTGTGGCTATAGTAACAATGTCGCTTTCTCCTCTTATCATACAAATCGCCAAACCTTTTGCTCATCTGCTGTTAAAGTTACCTATTCCCGATTATCTTGTTAACGGCTTGTTCCCACTACCTGAAACAGATGTACCCGAACTTAAGAATCATCTTGTTCTGATTGGAAAAGACTCTCGTTCATTGAGACTTTCGATAATGGCAAAATTTATGGGTCTGCCTTATGTCTCCATTGTTTTTGACCCTGCAATTGTAAAAAAACGTCAGCTTAAAGGTGATACTATAATCTATGGGGATGCCATTAACGAACCCATCCTTCGAAAAGCCCATGTGGACACTGCTGAGATTATTGTTGTATCCATTGGAAATCTGATTACCTCAATGGCAGTTATCGAAAAAATAAGAAGTATCAACAAAATAGCATTTATAATAGCACGTACAAAACATGTTTATGATATAGAAGAACTATACAAGCTTGGCGCAAATCAAGTAATTCCGGAAGAATTTGAAACTGCTATTCAATTGTTTCAACGAGTGCTAAATAAGCTTTTAATTCCAGTTGGCAAGATTAATGCTACCATTGCCCGGATAAGGGATGATAACTATGGAATATTCAGGGAGAAGGACGAAAATTCAAAATTTCTGCTTTCTCAGGAAATTCCAAACATTGAAATAATAGCATTGAATGTTAATAATTATCCATTATTTATTGGTAAATCATTGATAGATATTCAATTGAGAAAAAATTACAATTTAACTCTAGTGGCATTACGGCGTGATAATGAAATAATAGGGAATCCCTTACCAAGCCTGGTATTCAAACAAGATGATATTATTTATATCCTGGGTAAACCGGAACAAATAGCCAGTACGATTGAATTATTTTCAAAATAAAAAGTTTGAAAAACCAGTGCACTTTAAAATCTAACCATTAGTTATTTATTTGAAATTATGTCTTCAAAATATACCCATGTAATTCGAATAGAATATATTAGCTATATACCTGTATGAAACCTATTCAGAAATATTTGCTGCTCCACAATATTTGCCTCCTGAAGGAGAGAATTGACTTGCAGCATAAGAGATTCCTGTTTTTTGGTCAATGTAAACCATGACAGGACGTGCAATGGGTCCTTTAATAATATTGACTGCATGTCCGCGTTTCTGCAAATTTTCTATAGATTTTTGATCCGTTGGATAAATATCAATTGCACCAATTTTTAAAATTCTGCTTTGGAGATCAGGTGAAGGATTAAAAGAGTCCTCCATATGACTGGTTTGAAATCGAGGAGATGAAATAGCATCCTTTGGCATTTTCTCATACTCGACAAAATCGAGAAATAATTGCAAAGATACCTGGTCCTGTAGGTCTCCTCCTGCCACACTCATTGCAAGTATTGGTTTTCCATCTTTTAGAACAATAGTTGGGGTAAGTGTGATCCGTGGACGTTTACCGGCTTCGAGTGAATTAGGGTGCCCTTTCTGTGTATTAAGGCTGCTGAGTCTTGTATTATGAGCAATGCCGAGGCTCTCACAGATGCCATATTCAGGATTAGCACTGGGTGTGGCAGCGACTACATTGCCCCATTTGTCTACCACCACACATGTGGTCGTCCCTTTATCTCCAGGCCAGGATTGACCGGGGCCATTATAAGCTTTCATATTATAGGGATCACCCGGCCGGATTTCCAGCGAGGCAATTTTCATATCTATTAATGGGTATCTAATCTTCGTGTACTCGTCTGAAAGCAACTGTTTTAAAGGTACACTGACAAAACTGGGGTCTCCATAATATTTGTCCCGGTCAGCATAGGCAAGCTTCATTGCTTCAATAGTGACGTGTATATAATCGGGTGAGAAATATCCCATAGATTTCAGGTCAAAATTTTCTAATAGCCTTAAAGATTGAAGAAGAACCGGTCCCTGTGTCCAAGTATTACATTTGTTAACGGTATATCCGCGGTATTGAATGGATACAGGTTCTTCAACGATAGTAGTATGGGCTTCGAGATCCGCTTTCCTTAATAAACCTCCAGCGGCAATATAAAAGGCATTAAGCTCATCTGCAATATCACCTTTATAAAAACGATCTCGTGCAGCCCTGATTTTTTGCTCCCGGGTTCCTTGAGTGCTTCTTTCTGTTTCAATAAGTTTACGTAAAGTAACGGCCAGATTGCTATACCACGTTTTCTCACCTGTATCTAAAAGTGATAAAGTGGGAGTAATGACCTGTTCAAATGACATTGTTCCTTTTTGCTCAAGAGCAGCTAAACAGGTACTTACTGCACTGGGAACTGTAGCAGCTTTTAATCCTCTTTTAGGTATGCCATTGGCGTAATACCAGTCAATGGTTTCCAGATCTTTAGGAGCACCACCCATGCCGTTGAAAACCATTACTTTTCCTTCCTTGACACTATAAAACATAAATGGAACTTCACCACCAATGCAAAACATGCCATAATCCGAAACAGCTAAGTTAAATATGACTGCAACGGCACCATCAACAGCATTGCCCCCCTTGCTTAGTATATCAACACCCGCTTGTGCTGATGCTTTTGGTCCTGCAGCAACAACTCCTGCTTTTCCTGAGGCATACCAGGTTAAGCTATTCGAGCAACTTAAAAATAATAAGCTGGTTATAATACATGTCATGAACATTAAAAGCGAACTAGTCTTTTTCATATCCAGGAAATTTATACAATTAATACATATAATAAAGAATCCTTCCCGTCACCTGCTATCTGAAACGTTTTTCAGTATTGTTTCTTATCAGGTTGGTGAATGAATCCATATGGATTTCTTTAACTATTTCCACAGCATATAAATGTAAACAAAAATTAGCTTTATTCATCAGGCGGAAAGAGAAAATAAATTAAATCGATGGAGAAAAAATCGATTCGGTCAGGAAAATTTTGAACAGGAAACGATAGGCTGAAAGCCTGCATAATAAAACCGTGTATAAGTCTGGTAAGCGAAAATACTTGCATTTGCAGGAATTACAAATTGCAACTATTAATAATACAACATTTATATTCTATGAAAAATAATCATATTGATTCAGGAATTGTTCAATAATCAATTTATACTAATAATTCTTGTGATGTAATCTTGTTTTTTGAGGCTAAGCTGGATGAAAAGAATTTTATGGATACATAAAATATAGGAATATTTGATTAATATTTGGAGATTTTATTAATATTGGGTTTCAAATATTAAATTAACAAGCTTGTAACTTATGATAAAATATTTTATTTTATCTGGTCTTTTATTTCTGTTCTGGGCCCTTTCCCAATTGATCCCTTTGGTATCATTAGCCCAGATCATTAATCAGAATCCTGAACTGGATCAAAAGGTGAAGGATTTCCTTTCATCTAATCTTGGGAGAAGTTATAATATGAATGTGCCTGAAGCTGATGGAAAATTATTGTTCGACATTATTATTAAAAATGGATATAAGAATGCGCTCGAAATTGGTACATCAACCGGGATTTCATCCATATGGATTGCATGGGCTCTAAGTAAGACAGGGGGAATACTCCTCACCATTGAGATAGATGAGAACAGACGTAATGCTGCATTAAAGAATTTTGAAAAAGCCGGATTATCCAGCTTTATTGATTCAAGGCTTGCTGATGCTCATGAGCTGGTTCCGAAATTAGATGGACCGTTCGATTTCGTTTTCAGTGATGCAGATAAAAATTGGTATAAAAACTATTTTTTATTTATTGATCCAAAACTTGTTGTCAATGGTTGCTATACTTCGCATAATGTCTCGGACAGGGGATACTCTGCTCAATCAGATTACCTGGGATTCTTAAAGCAACTGCCTAACTATCAGACGACCATTAACAATTCTGGTGCCGGTATGGCTATCAGTTATAAAAAATCCCTGAAATAACTGTGTTCAAAACCATGATTGGCATATCCCTTAACAGACGGCTGGGGCTTTTCCCAGCTACTAATATTGTAATTGCCAATATGATCGGTGCAGGAATATTCACTACTTCAGGATTATTACTGGCTGACCTTCATAATCCCCTGCTGATGTTGATTTTATGGATAGCTGGTGGTTTACTTGCTCTTTGCGGAGCACTTTCTTATGGTGAATTAGGTGCATCGATGCCAGAAGCTGGGGGAGAATACCTTTTTCTTTCGAAAATTTTTCATCCAATTTTCGGATTTCTCAGCGGATGGATATCATTTATAGTTGGTTTTTCTGCACCTATTGCAGCTTCAGCTATTGGGGCCAGTGAATATTTTACAAGAGCTTTCCCTGAATTAAATGAATTTTTAATAAAGCATCTTCATTTTAGCTCATTAGGTATAATTATGATGCTCTCAGTTATCATCGTGGTATCATTTACCCTGATTCACAAATCAGGTATTGAACTCGGTGCTAGGGTACAAAATATCCTGACAGTATTTAAAGTGCTGTTAATTATATGCCTTATATCAGCTGGATTATTTATGGGCAAAGGCGATTTATCAAATTTTACAGACAGTAAGGATTTGGTTCCTGATAATGTTAATTTTAAAACAATAGGGTTGTCATTAATGTGGATCATGTTTGCATATAGCGGATGGAATGCTTCAACATATATCGGCTCAGAAATAAGGAATCCGACAAAAAACCTTCCAGTTTCATTATTACTAGGAACAGGAATAGTTATTTTATTGTATTTTCTTTTAAACCTCGTTTTTATTTATGCAATCCCTCCTGATCAAATGAAGGGAGTTATTTCTGTTGGAGGACTTGCCATGGGAAATCTCTTTGGAAGATCTGCCGAAAGATTATTTTCGCTTTTAATTTCTTTTGCACTTTTTTCCTCACTGAGTGCGTTTGTTATTATAGGACCCCGAGTTTATTATTCCATGGCAAAAGATGGTCTCTTTTTCAGGTCAATGGCCAAAGTGCACACGATCACAAAGGTTCCCTCAAGAGCAATAGTATTCCAGGGTGTAATTGCAATTATCTTTATTTTATCGGGCACATTCGAACAAATATTAACCTATATGGGATTTTCCCTGGGAATCTTTCCGATCCTAACCGTACTTGGAGCAGTAAAACAAAGATTAATGGGTAAAAACAAAGTTAAATTACCCGGGTTTCCAATTACTCATTTTATATACATTCTGGTTGGATTATCGATACTACTATTTGCGTTTATGGAACGTCCTTTAGAATCGGGAATTGCATTGGTTACGTTGCTGGCAGGTTTACCGGCTTATTTTATTTTTAAAAAATTATCCAAAACGAAAGGCAGTTAAGTTGCATTAAGTATAAGGTAAATACTCTTTCATTTTATTACAAAGTTTATTTCATTTGTGATTGGTATGAATTTCTGATCTGTGCATATAATTCTGTTGTTCTGAAACTTGAATGACCAAGGATTTGCTGTAAATTTTTAAGCTCTGTTCCCGATTCCATTGAATGAATGGCAAAACAATGTCGAAGAGTATAAATTCTGACATTTTTATCAATGCTAGATTTCTGTATCGCTGTTTTTAATATTTTCTGCAAGCACCTTGCAGAATAATGATTTCCGTTTTTACCTTCAAATAAGTAGGTTTTTGGCAGATAAAGTGCACAATATGAGCTTAACTCATCCTTGAGAGATAAAGTCAAAGATATAATCCTTTCATTGATTCCTTTTGCCTGTTGAATAATTAATACGTCTTTATCACTGTCAAAATTTTGTGGTTTTAATTCAAGCAATTCACTCAGCTTTATTCCTGTCGCACACAATGTATGTATCATGGCTCTGTGTTTTCTGTTCGAAATGGCTAAAATCAAGCTATGGACTTCCTTCCTTGATAGTACTACAGGTATTTTCAATTCCCTGCGAGGTCTTGGCAATTCTAACTTCCCTAAATCTCTTTGAAACATAAGTCGGAAGTATAATTTAATTGAATTTATGACCTGATTCTGGGATGAGCGGGAATAATTCCCTGTAATTCCTAAATCAAAGATATAAGATTGAATCTTTCCCCCTGGAATACGATGATCCATTCCGCAATGCAAAATAAATCGCTGAATATTAACGACATATTGCTCAATTGTTCTGGTACTGTATGAACATTGAGCCATTTTCTGACAGAAGGTTTTTAAAACAAGATCAGTATCCTGATTTCTTTTCCTTAAAAGTAAATTCTTCTCAACAAGGTGATCAAATTGTATCACATAGTTCATGGCACTTAGAAAATCCATCAATTTCACTAAATTGTAAACTGTGTTGGCAATAATCCAGGAATTTTGTAACAATAGGTAACGATGATAATTTAATTCCTTAATTAATTTTATAAGATATGGATCATAAACAAATTTCAGAAATAGCCGGTTTCCTTTAAAATCATTTGTAATTAAGATTTTCTTGTCAGAAGATGATTCGGTATAATTATTTGATATATGTTCTGATGATATATCATAAAACAGAATATGATCAGGGAAGGATTTATTCAGTTTTTGAAGATAATTCTCTGTATGTCTTATATGCCAGTCTTTTAAAGTATTACTCCAACAGCAACCCGGTAGTTTTGTAATAAGAAGTAGTAAGTTTATCTCCGATTTACTAAATATCAGGCGGATACGTTTTTCACCATTTAAGATAACTTTCTGAGTTTGTACACTTATCATGTATTTTTAATACTTAATGTACTGCAAGGGAAAAAATCAGCGAGAACATTAAGTATTTTTTTATTCAAAAAATAAATAAATTCAGAAAAGTGTTGAATTTGAAGAATTTACTTGTAATAAAGTAGAATATGGAAAATATATTGTGGGGCGATTATTCGATCTATGACAGGACTCACTTCATTTATTAAATTTTCCTGGTTTGTTGCTGCTTCTCGGGATTTAGTTATTCTTACACTATAACATTTTCACATTTTCACATTTATCATCATCCCTTCATGCTTATTTCCCGCAGTGATTCCATGTTTGGTATTGTCACCTTTTTTCCATTCAAAATAATTATTCCATCTTTTTCAAACTCTTTTAAGATTCTGATGGCACTATCCTTTGACATTGCTGTCATATCTGCCAGATCCTGGCGGCTTATATTAAGATTAAAATCTGTTGACATATAAATTTTTTCCGATAAATATAAAAGTGCATCAGCAAGTTTTCCATGCATCTGCTTCTGAGTA
The DNA here is from genome assembly GCA_964553465.1 of uncultured Bacteroidaceae bacterium. Taxonomy (GTDB): domain Bacteria; phylum Bacteroidota; class Bacteroidia; order Bacteroidales; genus CAZKMG01. Next base: position 2,057 of record CAZKMG010000088.1, on the reverse strand, counting down.
AGGCTTACAAGTTTTTCAAATAGCCCCATCTGTTTCATATTCAAATGTTTAAAGAAAGCAGCTGCAAATACTTTGTTAATATCAAGTACCTCTTTGAAATATTCTGCATTGATGAAGCATACGCTGGTATCTTCAAGAGCAGTAATAGAAAAATGGAATTTCGCGTCAGTAAACATTCCTGGACCACCGATAATAGAATGAGGTCCAACTAAATTCAATAAGAGATTACGGCCATTGAGACCTTCAATATAGATTTTTACAAAACCCGACGTTAAATTAACAACATGAGTTAACTTCATTCCCTGTTTTGCAATATTCTCACCTGATTTAAATTGAACCTCAAACCGGTCTTCATTTAAGGTTTTTGTTTCCTCGGGAGAAAGCAACTTAAATAATTCGGATTTTCGGTTACATTCCTCACAGCTCTTGCAATAAACCGACTTATTAAATATTGTCATAAAAAATATCAAAAAATTTTCTGGCTCAAAGATATATGAATTATGTATTTATAACTAAAAATAAATCGAGAAAAAACATTTTAGTTCAGGATATAGGTCGATTATTTCGCTGATAAACATCTATATGGGATCATGGATATTTACAAGCTATAATTCATTTAATTACAATTGTTCAATTAAATTTGTATTTTTTAAGTAAACTCTATAATATGAAAATTATATTTATGGTGCTAGGTTTAAAGAAAAGTATAATATCTATATTGATAATCAGCATTTTAGGATTATATGCTTGTGAGAAATACACCATTATACCTCAAAAGATAGATCCCGGAGTTCAAATCAGTTTTCAGACAGATATACAACCTCTTTTTACAAGCAAATGTATTAGCTGTCATAAAAGCGGAAAAAATAAGCTTATATTGGAAGAAGGCCTTGCTTATGAGTCACTTACAACTGGGGATTATATAAGTGCTGATCCGATCAATTCCCCGGAAACCAGTTTACTTTACATACAAATTACAACGGTGGCAGGTCATACTTCTTTTCTGAATGATTTACAAAAGCAAACAATCCTTGAATGGATCAGACAGGGAGCCAAAGATAACTAAACCTAACTAATTTTTTTAATATCAACTATTATGAAAAGATTTTTACCCATTTCACTAGCGCTTTTATTGGGATATCCTATATTCGCTCAGGAAGAAACGCAGCAGCAGGACCTACCTGTTCGTGCTCCTTTTGAAACAAGTATTCTTATCGATAATCACACTGTTGTTTCACCCATGAAAGGCGCACTTGAATTTGAAATCCATCACCGATTCGGAAGTGTTGGTAATGGGATCACTGATATATATGGTATTTATGCTCCCTCAAATATCCGCCTGGGTTTAAATTATGGAATTACAGATAAAATAATGGTTGGTTTTGGAACCACAAAAGATTATAAACTACAGGATTTTCAAGGGAAATATGCCATATTACAACAGACACGATCTGGTAAAATTCCGGTTTCCCTCAGTTATTATGGAAATTTTGTCATTGATGCAAGGGAAAAAGATGCATTTGGTTCTGGTGAATTCAGGGAAATTCACAGACTTTCCTATTATTCGCAACTTATTGTAGCGAGGAAATTGAGTGAAAAGATATCTGTACAAGCAGCTCCTGGGTTTTTCTATTTTAACGCTGTTCAACCCGGATCAAAAAATGCAAATTTCTCGTTTCACGCGGGGGCTAAGGCACGTGTTATTGGTATGAGTTCACTTATTTTGGAATATGATCAACTTCTTACAAAGCAGGATAGCATTCAACCAAAACCTGGACTATCAGCAGGAATAGAGATTGGAACAGCTACACATTGTTTCCAGTTTTTTATTTCAAATTTTTCCCAGATCATAAATCAACGAAACCTGCTCTATAATACCAATGGTATTTTCTCCAAGGACTCGCTTTTTGGTTTTAATATAACTGTCAGATTTTAACAGTAGAAAATAATGAATTTGAATTTTACTAACAATATTCTTCAGGATCTTGTATGCTGTATTATTGTTCTTCTTCTATTGAATAATACTATCATCAATGCCGCTAATCAGGGGATTATAC
>CAZKMG010000087.1:0-12323 GCA_964553465.1 uncultured Bacteroidaceae bacterium | reverse complement strand
CTGGGAAAATATCTATCGTATTTTCACTTTGATCATCAGCTTGACTGAGGTATTTCTGAAAAAACTGGTAGATAGCAGCGCTATTTTTTGGTGTAGGTCCATGCAAACCCATGTCTTCAACAATTGAAATATTTTCAGGTTTACCAAAAGCGCTGAAACTTTTCTTTGCCTCAGCAAAAGACTCCCGGGCACCCTGGATGCTGAAAAAATCATTCGTAGTTGTGACGATGAGTGTTGGTTTTGGAGCACGCATATGTAGCAGGTCAGCATGATCAAGTCCTTTTTTGATTCCGAAATATGGGTTCTGTTCAGCATCCTGTGGACCAATTGATTCTAATAACCGGCTGAAGGTAGTGATGTAACATTCGGGAGCTGCAGCATATATCCGCTGGTCATAGGCAGCAATCATGGAAGATTGTGTGCCGCCACCTGACATGCCTGTGATACCAATCCTTGTCGGGTCAATTTCTTTTCTGGTTAACAGGTAATCAACTGCTCTTACTCCATCCCAGACAAAATAATCAAGCAGTGAGTGTCCTCCAACCAGGCATTGTGCTCCTGCATATGAATGTTCAAGGGTGGGCCCTCCAATGGATGATTTGTTGGTTTCCGGATTGACATATTGAAGCCTCTCACCCTGCCCGATAGGATCTATTGCAAAAACAATAAATCCTTTCGAAACCAGGTCAAACACTCTCCTCTGGTATTCCAGTCCCCTGAATGCCACCTCGCCATGACCTGAACAATAAATGATTACCGGTGCCGGTTTCTGCCTTTTATTGGGTATGAAAAGACAGGCTGTTACATAAAACTGTGGATGGGACTCAAATAAAATCTTTTCAACATTAAAGGTTTCCCTTTTTACAGTACCTGTAATTTTTGCATTTAATGGAGTCTTATCAAACCCGGATAATCCTTTGAAGACCCTATCCTTCAGTTCCGACCGATATATTACCCAGTCGTCGGGGGTATTTAAAGGTTTAATCCTTTCTTTCCTTTCCTCCAACATCTTTACAGCTTCATTATACATGTCCATGTATAGCATACTGGATCTGTTCTGATATGCAAACCAGGTAATATCTCCTCCCCTGTGTGCATCAAATACTGAATTCATTTGATTCTGCGCAGATAAAACAAGGAAGGAAAACATAAAATAAAAAATGTACTTAATTCTCCGAAACCCATTTTTTGTAGTAGTCATACTTTTTACTTTTTACTTTTTACTTTTTACTTTTTACTTTTTATATGGTAATAAAAATATATTAGATACATCCGGAAATATATACAGGTCAGTAAAATTATGGAAAAATAATAATTTTCGCTGGAATAAATAATACTTGGTTATATTTGTTATAAAATAATTAAGCACTTACAGAATGATGAAAATTAATTACAAAGTATTTCCCTGGATCATTGTTGGATTGGCTTTTGGGGCTACTGCTTTAAGCTTCCTTGACCGACAGGTATTGTCTATTTTAATTATTAAAATTAAGGAAGATTTATTTATATCCGATGTTGAATATGGATTTATCAATACAGGATTTCTGGTCGGGTATGCCATCATGTTTACAGTTGGGGGAATTTTGATCGACAGGTATGGAAGCAGATTAGGTCTTGCTGTCTCAGTTGGACTCTGGTCAATAGCAACTGCCTTGCATTCTCTGGCAAGCAGTGTGCTATATTTTGGTGCTTTCAGATTTTTACTTGGTGTTGGTGAAGGGGGTGCTTTCCCTGGAGCCATAAAAGCTGTAATAGAGTGGGTTCCAAAACATAAACAAGCACTTGCTAACGGGATTGCTATTGGAGGAGCTGCCCTTGGAGCTGTAATTGCACCTCCTCTATGTGTCTATCTTATGAAAATTACCGGATGGAGAGGTGTATTTCTTGTTACTGCTGTCATTGGCTTTTCATGGGTTATCATCTGGCTCCTGGTAACGAGGAGGAATAAAGAAAGAGCTAGAACTTCGGAAGGTTTTCAAAATAATCAACAGGTTGTGCCCCCTTTACCTATAGTAAGGACAAAAATAAATATTGCTAAATTACTGAAAATAAAGGAGGTATGGGTATTTATATTCATGCGTTTCCTCCTGGATCCGATTTTATATTATTATATGTTCTGGATCCCAAAATATTTGAATGAGACACGAAATGCCAACATTGAACAGATAGGAAAATTATTCTGGATACCCTTTTTAGCCCTTGGTATCTCAAACATGCTTGGAGGGTGGATATCAGATGCCGTTTACACCAGAACTTCAAATCTTAACTTTGCCCGGAAATTCACAATGGGTATAGCCGCATTCATGATGTTACCTGTCCTTTTTGTAAAATTTGCACCATCATCAGAAATAGTAATTTTAATTATGTTTATTGCATTTTTCGCACATGGGCTGTGGATCACTAATTATATTACTTCCATTGGGGATACTTTCGGCCGTAGTGTTACTTCAACAGTCGTTGGATTATCAGGTACAGCGGGCGCTATTTCTGCGCTTGTTCTTAATCCTGTTATAGGGTTGATTGTTACCAAATTTTCATATGACCCGATGTGGATATATGCAGGTTCAATGTATCTTGTGACATTTATCGGTTTTATCTACTTCATTCCAAAACTGAAGTTGCTTAAAGATTATGCATAATCAGAATTTCTCATAAAATATCGTTCTTATTAATTATTTCAAAATATAGAATTTAACATAAAAACTTAAAGTGAAATGAATAAAGTTGAAAAAATACAAATCCCTCCAAGAGCTAAATCTTCTTCCCAAAGAATTGGGGTATTTGGTGTGGGATATGAAAGGTATTGGGATCAGTTTCCGGGATTATTGGATGAACTGATAGAAAAACAAGCAACCATAATAAAAAAGATACCTGATCAGAACGCAACAGTCATTGATTTCGGGATGGTAGACAATGCTGCTAAAGCATATGAGTTAGTAAAATTACTTGAAGCAGCCAACCTGGACCTGATCTTTTGCAATATGCTCACTTATGCAACCTCTTCTACATTCGGGATTATCATCAAATCGGTAAATACACCAATTGTGCTTGTCGCATTGCAACCTCTTAAAGCCCTGGATTATTCAAAAGCCTCAACCTATATGCAACTCTGCAATGACGATATTTGCTCATTACCTGAGTTTACGGGAGTAGCGGTCAGAATGGGTAAACCTGTACCAAATACCATTATCGGAACCCTTTATGATGATCCTGAGTCCGATCGACAGATTGATGAATATTGCAGGATTGCAAAAGTGTTACATGACTTAAAAAACTCTCACTTTGGTCATCTTGGTCATCCCATTAATTCAATGCTGGATATGCATACTGATGCTGCTATGCTCACTGCTGCTTTTGGTTGTCATATTGTTGAATGTGAGGCGAATGAATTAATGAATAGTTATTATCAGGTAAAGGAAGAAGAAATTGCGGGAGAGGAGAAAAAGATATTAGACTTTTTTGATACACCTGACCCGGTATCAGATCCAATTTCCATGAAACTCCGGAAAGAAGATTTAAGAATAGCAGCCCGTGTGAGTGTCGCACTTAGAAAATTCATTAATGAATCCGGACTTAACGGATTATCTTATTATTACGATGGTCCGCCAGACAGTGAAATCAGGATGGTTATGTCTAACCTAATAGTTGGTAACTCTTTACTTACTGCTGATGGAATTCCAATGTGCGGGGAATCTGATCAAAAAACCCTTATTGCGCTGCTCATTATGTTCCGTTTGGGCATTGGAGGTAGTTTTGCTGAATTTCATCCTATTGATTTCAATAATGGCTTTGTATTGGTCGGACATGATGGCCCTCATAATATTGAGATCGCTCAGGGTAAACCTGTGTTAAGAAGCCTGAAAAAATACCATGGAAAACCGGGATTTGGGGCAGGTGTTGAATTTAAAATTAAAGAAGGACCGATTACTATGTTATCCATAAGTTCTACCTTCGAAGGAAAATTTAAATTTATCATTGCTGAAGGCGAATCTGTTGCAGGCCCAATTCCTCCAACAGGGAACACCAATACCAGGGGTTTCTTTAAACCTGATGTGAGAACATTCCTGTTAAGATGGGTTAATGAAGGTCCTACACATCATTTTGCGCTGGGAGTTGGACATCACGCAAATACAATTAAGAAAATTGCTGATTACCTGAATATTGAATCGGTTATAATTCCAAAGGATTAAGGAATTTTACATTCTATTTGGCTGTTGGAAAAGAAATCGAGGATTGTATATAATTTAATAATATGAAATTTAATTGTATAGAAGTCCCAATTATAAATAGAGAATTTGCACATTCAAGCTTTGGAAAATAGAATTAAGAATTAAGAATTTTTTGTAATTTTTCGATGTTCATTTTTTTATTGTGGGCTTCTAGAAATTTGATCTTTAACAAATACTATCCTATTTAAAGAGACTAAATCTTTCTCCGGAAGAATTATCTCTTATTCATTCATGAAAAGTAATCTGAATAATAAAAATTCCGACAATGAATGTATCCAGAATTGCATTAAACATTTCATTTGTTTCAGCATCTCTTGTAATTAGCAGTTCTAGCTGTTCTAATAAAAACACCAGGGATAATGAAAGTAAGAATAGACCTAACATCCTGTTTATCTTCACTGATCAGCAAAATGTAAAAGCTGTCAGTGCTAATGGGAATCCTTATCTACAAACACCTAACCAGGATTTGCTGGTAAAAAACGGTATAAGCTTTTTAAATTCATATTGTACCTCCCCTGTATGCGGTCCTTCCAGAAGTAGCTTAATTACAGGCCGGATGCCGCATGAAACCGGGGTGAATTATAACGATGGGTCTTCCATCAAAGACAGCATCCAAACGTTTGGTGAGATATTAAGAAATACCGGTTATGAAACTGTATGGGCTGGAAAATGGCATTTACCAGCCTCCTATCCCATAACCGGTAAAAATCCCAAAACAACCAGCAGGGGTTTTGAGTTTTTAAAATTTTACAATACTGATTCCACTGACTGGAGCCATGGGAGCAAAACCGATACACCCCTTGCAGATGCTGCGGTAAATTTTATTCAAAACTATGAGGGTCCCAGGCCATTCTTCCTTGCAGTTTCATTTCATAATCCACATGATATTTGTTACTTTCCAAGAAATCCTGATAATTATCCGAATCCGGACAATTCCATTGCTTTACCTCCTCTACCAGTGAACCATAATTTCCGGAACGATGAACCTGAATTGATATCTAATTCACGTTTCAGAGACCATTATGGCGATGAATTACTTTTGTCCCAGAAAAATGATGAAAACAGGTGGAGAGCTTACTTGTGGTACTATTATCGATTAACTGAAAAGGTTGACAGAGAAATTGGCAGATTGCTGCAGGCAATAAAAGAAAAAGGAATTGAAGAGAATACTTTAATCATTTTTACCAGCGATCACGGAGATGGTATGGCTGAAAAAAAATGGGCGGCAAAACTTTCAATATATGATGGACCGGCCAAAGTACCGTTTATCCTTTACTATAAAGGTAAAATCTCTGCCACGGGAATTGATAATGATCATCTTATCTCAGGTATTGATATCTTTCCTACCATCCTTGATTATGCAGGCATAGATATACCTGAAAATCTCAATGGAGTTAGCATAAAAAAGGTCATCGAGCATCCGGAAAAACAAGTGAGAAAATTTTTGGTTACTGAACTTGGTGTTGATCCAAAAGATCATTCATTAACAGGCAGAATGATACGAACACAACAATTCAAATACAACATTTATTCCAAAGGTGATCGTAATGAAGAGCTTTTTGATATGATCGAGGATCCTTATGAAATGAACAATCTCGCATATGATGAGAATATGCAGGAAGTGAAAAATCAGCTTAAATCAGATCTGAAGGGATGGATTTTAAAAACAAATGATCCATTTACAGCTGCTAATTTTTAAGTTTTAAATTTATTATAATAATTAAAAATTTATGAAGGTTTACTTACCATTTTTAGTATTTCTTTTCATATTTGGGGAGCTTTCTTCTCAACAGTGGGTACCAGTCGGCCTTCGAACTGAAGCAATGAAGACTGCTGGACAGAAAGCAGGAGAAGGAGGTCAGTACCACACTGGATTTTGCAGGTCTTTATCGAATCCAGATGTCATGTACACCTGTTTTGACGTAGGTCATGTTGAGAAAAGCATTGATGGAGGTGCATCCTGGAACTACATGCTCCAAAGTGGATTAAAATCCGGGGGTATGTGTTCGGTTGAGATACATCCTGCTGACACGAGTATTGTCTTTGGCTACGGAAATTATATTAATTATAAAACAGATTCTGAAAGTGGTGTTTACAGAACTACTGACGGTGGTATCAACTGGATAAAAGTATTAACGCTTACAAACATATATTATAGCGCTTCTGATGTCAGTTCAGGGGTTGGGGGGCACCACCAGATTGAAATAGACTCAGTTTCTCCCTTGAAAATGTATTTTGGTTCGTATAAACAAGGATTTTACAGATCATTGAATGGAGGAACATCCTGGACAAAAACAAGTGATGCATCACTGGATTTAAAAGCTATAAGGGTCGTCAGAATCGATCCTTTTAATCGTGCAAAAATTTTGGTTGGCACGGATGAAGGAGAACTTTGGATGTCAACTGATTCAGGTGCTTCACTTTCTCAGGTTATTGACCCCGGATTTCCTTCAGGAATAGTGGGGAATATTGTGTTTCACCCCTCTGGAAAAGATACTGTTTATGTAGCTATTGAGAACAATGGACTCTATATATCAACCACAGGAGGATCCCAAACAGGGAGTTATACTTTTATGACAGGCACGAATAAAAACAGTGTCATTCTTTTCGCAATCAGTCCGACGGCGAAAGGAGATGGTTCTGATTATATGTACCTGATGACAAAGAGCACCAGCAGTCCCCAGGCCTATTACAGCCATAACAGCGGAGTAACCTGGACGAGCGGAACCATTAACACCGCTGCAACATTTCACGGAAGTGCCAGCACATGGATTGGCGGTGTTACGAATATATCATGTGATCCTTCAGATAAGAGTGTGGCTATTGCAACCATTGGCACCAGGGTATATAAAACAACCGATGGTGGGGCATCCTGGCAACCATCAAACGCCGGTCATCAAGGATTTGCACATGGTAGGGGTGCACATCCGGGTATTTTTTTCGACCCTGTTGATCCAAATAAAATGTGGACATTCAATTATGATTTCGGCACAGTATCCACCTCAAATTACTGGGATACTGCCGAACGTCTCACTGGATTTTCACTCCCCTCTCCTTCCTGGGGGGCCCACCAGGTAGGTGGTGTAGTGCTTCCATCCGGAAGGATCTTTGCTATTGGTGGTACATACTACAATCACGTAATTTGTAAAAAAGATCCAGGAAATGCCTGGCAGGCACTGAATAGTTCCTATTCTTATACAACCAGTGCTTCAACCATCAATGTGAGTACTGCTGATTACTGTGAAACCATTCAGGTCCACTCAAACGGAACCACAGTTTATGTGAATAATATAAGAAGTATTGATGGTGGAGATACATGGGCAAAAATGGCTGACGGAACATATCATATCCTGGGGATGTACGGGAAAAACTGCAATGTCATTTATGCCGCCCGATATAATCTTTCCAGTGAACGAACAAACACACGGGTCATTTATAAAAGTACAGATAAAGGGAATAACTGGACAGCCCTCCCTGAAGCACCGAATAAAGTAGGTTATACCTGGACTAGCATTTGCTACTTTGCAGTAGATCCTGTGAAGGAAGATAGATTCTATACTGTAAGTCCTTCTGCTACAACTAGCTTATTTAAGTATGATGAGGGAGTATGGAGCATGCATACAGTGGTATTTGGAAAAGAAATAAAAAGTATAGCGATTGATCCTAACTCTCCAAACATTGTTTATTGCACTGTTACCACTAAGGGTAATCCATTTCTCTTCAAAAGTGAAGATTATGGAAGTACCTGGACAAGTATCCAGAAGAATCATCCGATGCAAGGAGGGGCCTACCTGGCCGTAAATCCACATGACGGTTCTCTTTTTGCCTGTTCTGAACTCGGTATGTGGAGATTGCCAGTTAACGACTGGCCTTTAAAAACCTCTGAAAAAATTAGGAATCCTTCAACCATCATCAGATCCTATCCTAATCCTCTCAGGGATGAATCATTGATAACATTTGAAATTCCAATACGATCGCAGGTTAAAGTTGACATTTATAATTCTGTTGGGGAAAAGGTCAGGACTCTGGTTGATGAAGTGAGATCACCTGGCAGTTATCAAGTTATATGGAACGGTAAAAATGAAATGGGACAAAACGTGCAAGACGGAATTTATTTTGTGAGACTAAAAGCTAATGGGATCTCAAATACAATAAAATTATTAGTCATCAGGTGACTGAAATTCAACAAAATGGTCCCTGAAATTATTTAAACCTATCATGTAATCATGCATGCGGTCCATTCTGGTCTTAGATCGCAAAAAAGCAATAATAATAGAGCCTTTATATCAAATTATAGATTTAACAAATGAAAAAAATTATACCCCTTTTATCTCTCGCTTTCATATTCTTTTTCTCCGATGCGCAAGTAGCAAGTGTAAAGAACTATTCATTAATAACTGATCTCACAGATACATCAGCAGCAGTAAAGTCAATAAGCATTCTGCTGGATAAGTTACACATTTATCCAATGAACAAAATCAATGCAGATGATATTCTGGCTAGTAAAGATGGAATGGTAATTCTGATTACTGATGTAAACAAGATAAAAAAATTAAAGAAACTCATTTCCAGGTATACTGATTCAGGAGGAACCATTGTAATGGATATTAAAGATTTTGCAGCTTATAACGGTTATACCACCAGAGAAGTGAATACCAGAAACATTAAAGTTAGGGAAGAGTCTGAAATCACGAAAGGATATAAAAAAGGTGAACCGATTCGATATTCAAATAAGGGAATGTTAACGGCGCTTACAGAAATGAATAAAAATGATGGATTAACTATTCTCGGGGAAAGTGAGGGTGGAGATATTGTTCTGGTTGAACAAAAAAAAAGATCAGGCAAAATCATTGCGGTTGATATGCTTTCCATACCAGAACCCCAGGTTGCAAAGGACAGTGAAAATAAATATTTATTCATGGTTAATGCAATCGGGAATAGGGTAAAATATGGAGAGTATTATCCTAAAAAGCTTAGCTATGACGCGTTTATAAGTATGCTAAAAGATCTTGGGGATATTAACCCTTCAGTTAACGTGATTATGGAAGGGGAAGCTTCAGGAGGATACAATATTTACAGTTTAAATATGGGAAATCCAGTAAATCCCGGGATATTTATTTATTCAAACACGCACGGGAATGAATGGGAAAATTCATACGGGACATATACTTTTATCAAATATATTGCAGAACATGTTGACCAGGATATTATTGACCTCAATAAGTATTGTATTAAAGTCATTCCGATCCTTAATCCTTATGGGTATGAAAACCTGACCAGGCAAAATGCGAATAAAGTTGACCTGAACAGGAACGGAGATTATGAATGGAAGAATTTCATCGGTGAAGACCCAAAAAACTACAAACCGGGTGCGTATGACTGGAAAGGAACTGCCCCTTTTTCCGAACCGGAATCAATGACATTAAAAAAAGCAGCTGAGTCGGGGAATTATATAGCTTTCCTCGATGTTCACGGTAATCCTTCAGGCACAGGATATAATAAATGGATGGGTGTCGCTGCGAATACCAGGCCGGATGCCAGGGAAAAAGGCGAAATTTTCCAGAAAACATTTAATAATTCTATTGGTGGTAGGTATATCCTGAGGCAAACAAAAGAAAAATACCCCAAGCTCATGGTTATTGAAAGTATAATGGATAAAAGTCCCAGTCCAAATCTTTATAATACAATAGCCAGCAACAAATATGGATATATTGTTGAATTTCTTTGCGGTTATGGTACTTCAACAGCATTTATTGTAATGCAGGACGATATCATCACTGAATTATGCATTGCTTTTTGTAAGACTTTCGCCAGATAAAATAAATATGATCCTTAAATGATAGTCTGTCCGGTTAGGATTATAGTTTTATCTTATATATGTGCTCTGAAAGTGGTGCAAATTCATCAGAAAATTTCCCTTTTTTAGCTTTTATTGTCCGATTTTCATCAATGACCTCAATTTTTGACCCGGCTTTCAGTCCTTCAACAACAATGATAGCCGTCCCTCCACGCGGTGAAATCGGATCATATTGCCTGGCATTCTCTGCACCTGGACCAAGGTCCATATTCTGAGCAAATATATATATTGAGCCTTCAAATTCTGTTGCCTTAAACTGGCTTTTCAATCCTTTCTCCAGGGTCATTTCTATCTTCACTTTTGTAGGATCTGCCAGTATAGCCGGAGCCAGACGGGTGATTTGTGCGTTTAACCTGGCCATTTCCTTTTGCATCGCAGGAGTCGGGGCAAAGGTAACAGTATCAGGCTGCCAAGCATGTGTAAAATATCCAAAAGCAGTAGCTCCATTTATGATAGCCTGCCAGACCTCATTCCTGGTATGAATAGGAAGAACATCGGGTTGTTTTTCATAGGGCATCCATTTGCTGCCCTTACTGCTTTCAATCCATGCATAGACTGGTTTATTGCCGGCCAGGTCACACAACTGCTTCACTCCACTTCCGACCCAGTCAAGATGGGCTGGAGTACCCCATCCATAAATCGGATAATGATCATATCCAACTACATCTGCATTTTTAATATATTCAGGATAAATTTTTTGCCTGACTTCATCAGAAAAGGAACTTTGCTCCTTCATGAAAGAACTGGTAAGTGTCATAAATATCAATCGTTTTGGTTCGGCAGCCCTTATCTCAATACAACGTTCAGCTACTCTTTCAGGAGTTTGCCTTGGTTTGGCATCAGCTCCCTTCCCTGTAGCAAGATCAGGTTCATCAGAATATATCCATGCCAGCACATGATGGTTTTCAGTCTGTCCGCGCCTGAAGCCGGTAATGGCATAGCACCCTGCTTCCTTCGCCGCAACCGGATCAGCCCCGCCACAATGAGTGTTAATACCCAGGTCGCGTAGCTGGATATAATTCCTGGAAGGTTGCGCCCATGACATGATAGGGAAAAATGGTTTACCATTTATGATGAACTCATGGTTCTTCCCTATTTCGATTTTCTGAATAGGTTCAACAGGTTTTTGACCAGTCACAGAAATACAAACAAATGCTGACAAGATTGTAAAAAGAACCTTACTCAGGTTTATGTTTCTTTTTATTTCATTTCTATGATAAGAATGTTTACCTGGTCCTACTCTTAACTGTAAAATATTAATTTCCATTAGTTCGTTTGTTTAAGTTTATTAGAGAGAAGAGATGTATTTAAAAATGAAAATATTTATCTTTTTTAATGATGTACTTGTAATAAAAAGTCAATCAGCTAAATTAATTTTAAAACGATTAAATTCAAAGCGATAATTAATTTCGATTTAAAGGATGTTTATATTGATTTATTATTTTTATATCACCTATTCTACTTGTTTATGAAAATGTCTGAATTTTAGAACAAATTAATAATCTATTGTAAAAAGTATAACAAAAAACAGCCCTGGATAACACAGGGCTGTTGAGACAAAACTATTCAGTAAATATATCAGCGCTTCAGTTTATAGATATGTTCTGCCAGCGGGGCAAATTCATCAGTAAACTTCCCTTTCTCAGCAACTAAAGTTCGTTGCTCATCAATAACTTCAATTTTGGTTCCCTTTTTTAATCCTTCGACAGTAAAGATTGCCTGACCACTACGTGGATAAATTGGGTCGAATTGTTTGGCATTAGCTGCTCCGGGACCAAGGTCAATGTTCTGGGCAAAGATATATGTTGAACCTTCATGATCCGTAGCCTTAAAGTGGCAATTCAAACCTTCGCCAAGTGTCATTGCAATCTTCCTGGTTGATGGATTAGCAAGAATGGCAGGTGCAAGCCTTGTAACCTGGAAATTAAGGCGGGCCATTTCCTTTTGCATTTCAGGTGTCGGGGCAAATTCTTTGAATTCAGGCCTCCAAGCATGTGTGAAATAACCATAAGCAGTAGCTCCGTTGATGATAGCCTGCCACACTTCATTCCGGGTATGAATCGGTAAAACATCCGGCTGCTTTTCATAACTCATCCACCTGCTTCCCTTGCTACTTTCAATCCATGCATATACAGGTTTGCTTCCTCCTAATTCACGGAGTTGTGCAACCCCACTGCCTACCCAATCAAGATGTGCTGCATAACCTGAACCATAAATTGGGTAAATATCAAATCCCA
>CAZKMG010000086.1:2081-12334 GCA_964553465.1 uncultured Bacteroidaceae bacterium | reverse complement strand
AGTTGCACCCACTACATACATCATATTATTTTCGTTACCCCAGGATTTAGAGATTTGGATTACCTTTTGAAATATATAATCCTTTTTTCCTGCAATCCGCTGGAGCTGTAAATCTTCAGCTCCCTCATTTGAAGTAAGAGCTAACAGAATAACCCATTTATCAGGATATTCCAGGAAAGGTTTTACACTATCACTACCCATGTAAGGAGACACAGTAATTGCATCAAAATCATAATTTCTCAAAAAAGTACCTGCGTAAAGTTTGGATGTGTTACCAATATCACCGCGTTTCGCATCCGCAATAATAAAAATCTCAGGAAAATGACTACGAATATAGTTTACAGTCATTTCAAGGCTCATCAGTCCTGCTGCACCAAGATTTTCATAAAATGCAAGATTTGGTTTATAGGCAATAGCAAGATCTGCTGTCGCTTTGATAATACGTTTATTAAACTCGAAAAGGGGATATTCCTTTTCCATAATAAGCTTTGGTAGTTTATTAAATTCGGCATCGAGGCCAATACAGAGGTAACTTGATTTCTCCTTAATCTGTTCAAAGAGTTGTAAAACGTTCATACTGTTAAGATTATAAGGATATTCCGGCATCTTTCAATCTCTCAGAATTTTCCGCCATCTGGAGATGCTCAATTATCCCTTCGATATTACCATTTAAAATAGATTGCAGGTTGTAAAGGGTAAGGTTTATTCTGTGATCTGTAACTCTACCCTGAGGATAGTTATAGGTTCTAATTTTTGCTGATCTGTCTCCGGTTGAAACCATAGTTTTCCGTTTAGAAGCAATTTCATCTAAACGCTTCTGATATTCAAGGTTATATAATCTGGTACGTAATTCTTTCAAAGCTTTGTCAAGGTTTTTAATCTGTGATTTCTCATCCTGGCATATTACAACTACCCCTGTAGGTATATGGGTCAGGCGAATTGCCGAATAAGTAGTATTTACAGATTGTCCTCCAGGTCCTGAAGAACAATAAGTATCTTTGCGGATATCTTCCATTTTTACCTCCACATCAAATTCTTCGGCTTCAGGCAACACAGCAACCGAGGCTGCAGAGGTATGAATTCTGCCTTGCGTCTCAGTTTGAGGAACCCTTTGAACCCTATGAACCCCTGATTCATATTTCATGATTCCATAAACTCCGTTTCCTTTTACATCCATTACGATTTCCTTATATCCGCCAACAGTTCCTTCGGTAAAAGTATTGATCTCAAATTTCCAATGCTTTAATTCGAAAAATTTAGTATACATCCGAAAGAGGTCTCCAGCGAAAATGCTGGCCTCATCTCCGCCTGTTCCGGCTCTGATTTCAACCACAGCATTTTTCTCATCTTCAGGATCAGACGGGAGAAGTAGTAATTTAATCTTTTCTTCAAGGGGAATAACCTTTGTATTTAATTCTTCTAACTCAGATTTTGCCATCTCACGGAGTTCTTCATCTTTTTCATGATTCAGGATGTCTTTAGCCGAATTAATATTACTGACCAAATTTTTATACTCCATATATGCTTCAATAATCGGCTCAAGTTGTTTATGTTCCTTATTCAACTGGATGTACTTTTTCATATCCGACATAAGATTCGGATTAGCAATCAGCAAGCCTATCTCATCAAATCTGGTTTTAACACCCAGTAGTTTATCTAAAATAATATTATTACTCATATTAACCTATTAAAACATGCAAAAATACTAAAATAAAAAGGATTTCAAGAGTGGCAGTTAATACTCAAATGAACCATGGGGGGTTTGGATGCTTAGCTTTTTCCTGGTGCTGGATTCACATCTACCTATTATTGCGGAATTAATTTCAAATGAACGTGCGATCTCCATAATACTGTCTGTAATAATTTCCGGAACATATAATTCTAAACGATGTCCCATATTAAATACCTGGTACATTTCCTCCCAGGGTGTGTGAGATTCTTCCTGGATAATCTTAAAAACAGGTGGTGTATCAAAGAGATTATCTTTAATAACATGAAGGTTATCAATAAAATTTAGCACTTTTGTCTGAGCTCCTCCTGTACAATGGATCATACCATGAATTTGGTGGCGAAATTCTTCTAGAATCCTTTTGACTACTGGTGCATACGTTCTTGTAGGAGAAAGGATGAGTTTACCCAGAGGGGCATCGAAACCTGGAATTTTATCCAGAAGTCCATATTTCCCTGAATAGACAAGATTATCTGGGATCTCATGATCATAACTCTCAGGGTATTTATTTGCCAGGTAATGGGCAAAAATATCATGACGCGCAGAAGTGAGCCCATTACTCCCTATACCGCTATTATATTCATCCTCGTAGGAAGCTTTTCCGGACGAAGATAATCCAACGATTACATCCCCCGGCCTGATTTTATTCTCTATCACATCAACGCGTTTCATCCTGCAGGTAACAGTAGAATCCACAATAATTGTTCTAACCAAATCACCAACATCTGCTGTTTCTCCACCTGAAGAGTATATATTCAATCCAAGATTCCTTAATCCGTGAAGTATTTCTTCCGTACTGTGAATAATTGTAGACAATACTTCAGCGGGTATTTTATTCATATTTCGGCCAATGGTTGAGGATAACAAAATATTCCCAACAGCCCCAGCACATATTACATCATCAAGATTCATCACAATAGCATCCTGGGCTATTCCTTTCCATACTGAAAGATCACCTGTTTCTTTCCAGTACATATAAGCAAGAGATGATTTAGTCCCGGCACCATCTGAGTGCATGATCATACAAAATTCATCATCACCTGAAAGAAAGTCAGGCACAATTTTGCAGAAAGCACCCGGAAACAATCCTTTATCCATATTCAATATGGCTTGATGAACATCTTCTTTTTTTGAAGAAACACCTCTTTGTTGGTATCTTGACAGGGATGACATAGAAGAATTATTTTCGGGTGCAAAGGTAACAATTATTAACGAAAAGTTAGCGAAAACGATACATTCTCAACAAAAGAGAATGAATACAATAAGCAATATTCATCCATATATCTCCAAGGGCAATTGAAAAGGACGGTCATTGAATTGTTCAAAAAGGCAAGTCTCATCTATAGCGACCAATCAGGATTAAATTATTCCCGGATATATCAACTTTTTATATAATATTACCCTTATCAAATGCGTTGACAAATACTTGGGAATATTAACGTATATTATTTAACAAAAAGAAGCTTTACTTATATGTATTGGTTTATTAATTTTATGATATTAATTTAATCTTATTCAAGATGACCATTTTCAAACAAATATTTAAAATATCTTCACTGATTTCACTTTTATTTTTCAGTTGTACGCCAGCTTTTCCTGGTAGTTTTCCTGGATCCGAAGTTATCCAGCCCAGTGATACAAGCTATACGGAATTGGCAGGTATTGTCAAGGATGCTGATACAAAAGACCCTATTGTATTTGCTCATATCATTCTTGCCGGAACAAACATTGGGACCGTAAGTAATACTGATGGAAGGTTTCTTCTCAAAATTCCTGTTTCAAAGATGAATGGACAGATTGGAGTTACAAGCCTTGGGTATAAAAACCTCATAATAACTATCGCAGAGCTTCAAAGAATAGGGAATGAGATTCAACTTGAAATGATGCGTTATCCAATTAAAGAAGTTGTCGTAAGAAATCTTAATGTTTATGATCTGCTAAGAAAAGTGAAAGCATCCATTCCTCAAAATTATGGTGAAACGCCGGCTATGCTTACAGCTTTTTATCGTGAAACTATTAAACAGAACAGAAATTATGTAGCATTATCCGAAGCTGTCTTTGATGTATATAAAGCACCTTACACGGTTTTTTCAGATGAGGACAGGATAAAAGTGTTCAAAGGCAGAAAAAGCCAGGATGTCAGCAGAATGGATACTATTTTATTTAAACTCCAGGGGGGGCCTTATAATTTGTTTATCCTTGATATCGCTAAACATTTCGATATATTATTCGGACCTGAGAATTTTGATTATTATACATTCTGGTTAAATGGAGTTGTAAATGTTCAGGACAGAGAGTCCTATGTCATCAGTTTTGATCAGAAGCCTGATGTTAATATGCCTTTATACACAGGAAAGATTTACATTGATGTTCAGACCTTTGCTATTTCATCTATCGAATTTAATCTTAGCCCAACAGGAATTGAATATGCTCCAGCAGTTATGATCATTAAAAAGCCTATTGGTATGAAAATGGATATTCCCGGTGCAAACTATCTTGTAAAGTTCAGCTATTCTAATGGCAGATGGTTCCTTAACTATGCCCGGTCTGAGGCGACATTTCACTGTAAATGGAACCGTAAACTTTTTAGGTCCACCTATTTAACTATGTCAGAAATGGCTGTTACTGATATAGATCTGAAAAATATTGTAAAGTACCGTGCAAGGGAAATTACCCAATCAGGAGACATATTCTCTGAGATTGTTAGTGATTTCGAAGATCCTGATTACTGGGGTGATTATAATATAATCCGGCCAGAGCTTTCTATTGAGGAAGCAGCAAGGAAATTGAACAAACGCTTGCAAAGGAGATAAGCTTTTATCAGTTCAATTGCTGTAGACATTCATGTATATTTTGTTAAACTAATAATCTTCAAAATTTTATGGATGACTCAGCATTAAACATTCCGATACATTGGTATAATATAAACCCTTTAGAAATATAAATTATGATTATATTTATTTTCAGGGCTTATAATCAGTTGACAACACAATAAATTCAGTACGGCGGTTTATCTGATGAGCCTGTTCCTGCTCCTGTGTTGATTTCAAGGAATTAATAAAGTCCTCGGTCAATACTTGACCAGTTTTAAGGAATGGAAATTCCGCGGCGATTTTTTCATCCACAACCTTTGGCTGTGATTCCCCATATCCTTTTGCATTGAGTCGGGCAGGATCGATTCCTTTGGAAATCAAATAATTAACCACCGACTGAGCTCTTTTCTGGGAAAGAATATCATTATCTTCATTAGTTCCTCTTGAGTCTGTATGTGACATAAGTTCTATGGTTACATTGGGATTATCATTCAAAGTTTCCACAAGCCTATCAAGTGATACCATGGATTCAGGTCGGAGATCCCATTTTGCAAAATCATAGAAAATATTGGGAAGTTCAATTACCTGGTTGACCGGTGAAAGGTATATGACTGTTCTGAAGTCATTGGATTTATCGAGACCTTTAGTCGTTTCCCGTTCCTTTCCATTAAGATATCCATTCTTAGCTGCAATAAATACATAATCGGTATTTGGTTTTAGCATAAACCTGAATGATCCATCCTGACCTGTTACTGATTCGGCTGTGAGACCATCGCTACCAATAGATTTAACAGTAGCATCTGCAAGTACCCTTTCTGTCTTTTCATCTTTTACAATTCCTGAAATATTAAATTTAAGAGGTGGTAGATAAAAGGAATATATTTCATCATTACCTCTGCCTTTACGGGAACTGGAGAAAAATCCCCTTTCAACTTCAGGTTCAAAAACTATTCCAAAATCATCTGAAGAGGAATTTATGGGTGATCTCATATTCACCACATTCCATCTGCCATTCTCAGCAATATTAGCTTTGAATATGTCCAGACCTCCGAGTCCGATACGGCTGTCTGAACTAAAATACAGGGAATTGTCTGGATGTACGTATGGAAACATTTCATCACCTGGAGTATTTATATCCTCGCCAAGATTTACGGGTTTACTCCAATCGGATCCTTCATTCTCCCTGGTGATTTTCCAGATATCCTTTCCCCCGAAACCACCTGCCATATCTGATACAAAATAAAGGATTAGATTATCAGGAGAAATGGCTGGATGAGCAACTACAATACTATCTTCAGCTATTTTAATTCTTTCAGGTTTTCCCCAATCAGCTCCACTTCGTTTTGAAGTATATATAAAACAGCCTAATTTTTCATTTTTCCCTTTCGGACAACGGGTAAAATAAAGTGTTGAAAAGTCTGAGGAAAGATCAGGTGTTCCGTCATCTGACTCCGAATTAAACTCCGGACTCAATGGAACTGGAGTACTCCATTTACCTTTACGGTCCATTCTGGAAACAAAAATATCAGTAAAACTCTCACCTGTAGCTCCTGAGGTTTCCTTACCAGTGGCATCATCGCGTGTAGAAGTAAAAAAAACCGTGCTGTAATCATTCTCCCCATATGCCGGACTGAAATCCTTATTTCTGGAATTAAAATAACGCATCTCTTCCACAACGTACCCTGTAGGTTTATCAATCCATTCCGCTGCAGCCAGGGATGACTTAATCCCATTTTCACCACGGGGATCGTCAGGTACAAGTTCCTTATAGCGTTTAAATTGTTCAGAAGCTTCATCATAATTTTCTGCACACATAAGCATTTCGCCATATCTTAAAAAGATGACAGGATCCTGGAAGTTCGATGAAATAGCTTTTTTATACCACAATTCTGCTTTCCTGGTATCCCTGACAATCCGGTAACATTCGGCGATCTTGAAAACAATCTCGTTTTTTCTATTTTTATCTTTTATTTTATTGTAAGCATTTTTGTAAAGGTCAATGGCTTTGTAATATTCCCCTGCCTCAAAAGCCATATTAGCTTTATAATCCTTATCTTTATTTTTCTGTGCATGAACTGGCACAATACTAATTAAGAGTACCAGAAAGATTATAAAAACCGAAAAGTATCTCATTTTTCACTATCTTAGTTAAAGGGTAAAATTAATTGATTTTACGAATATTGAAAATAGTTCTTTGCTTAATATATGTTAAAACGAAAAAACACCTTGTTTGTTGTTTTAGGAATATATATGACAGGATTGATTTATCATGCTCTTGCCGAGGATTAAAAAAAGTGACCGATGGCTTTCTTTTCCCACTCTTTTAATAAAAAATATCCTTCAAATCACATTAATTTGAAGGATACTTAAAAGAATTTGAGAGAAAAACACGGAACAACCTAAAGCAAGATAAGCAAAGCAATATTAATTACTAACGAGTAAACAGCAATTCCCTATATTTGGCAAGGGGCCATTTTTCATTATCGACAATTAGTTCTAACTTATCAACATGGTATCGAATATCATCAAGAAAGGGTCTGATTATTTTTGAGTAAGCCTCAGCCTTTTCCCTCGTATTTTCAATCTTGTTCGCAATTTTCCTTTCTTCCACCAATTCTTTCACTTTTGCCTTTATATACGATATGTGCTCTGAGATTTCTTTGATCAGATCCACTCGTGCACCGGCAAGCTCTGTAAAGTCCTGTTCAGAAAAAAGATCTCTCAGACCACGGACATTTCTGATCAAGCTGGTTTGATAGTCAATGGCGATGGGTACAATATGATTAAGAACCATGTCACCAAGCACCCGGGCTTCAATTTGAATTTTCTTCGTGAACATCTCCAATTTAACTTCAGTTCTGCCATGAATTTCTCTTTCGGTGAGAACACCCATTCTTGTATGAAGGTCAATTGTACTTTTTTGAAGATAAATATCGAGCGCCTCAGGTACATCATTAATGTTCGAAAGGCCTCTCTTTTCCGCTTCAACCAGCCATTCTGCACTATAATTATTACCATCAAACCGTATAGGTTTGCTTTCGATAATATATTTGCGAAGAACCTGGAAAATGGCTTCATCCTTTTTGACCGATTTAGCGATTAAGACATCCACTTCATTTTTAAATTTTACAAGCTGGTCAGCCACGACGGTGTTAAGAGCTGTCATAGCAGATGCACAGTTTGCGGAAGATCCAACTGCACGGAATTCAAAACGGTTACCAGTAAAGGCAAAAGGCGATGTACGGTTTCTGTCGGTATTATCAAGAAGGATTTCAGGAATTTTACCAATGTTGAGTTTCAGAGATGTTTTTTCATCAGGGGTCATTTTTCTGGAAGATACTTTCTCTTCAATCTCATCAAGCATTGCAGTAAGACGTGTTCCAAGAAATACCGAGATTATGGCCGGTGGTGCTTCATTAGCTCCTAGTCGATACGAGTTTGCAGCCGAAACGATGCTTGCCCTGAGAAGATCAGCGTTTTTGTAAACTGCTATTACAATATTAACAAGGAAAGCGAGAAACTGTAGATTTGTCCGGGGAGTTTTTCCAGGTGAAAGAAGGTTAATCCCCGTGTTTGTTCCAAGTGACCAGTTATTATGTTTTCCTGAGCCATTGATCCCTGCAAAAGGTTTTTCATGGAAAAGAACACGGAAATTATGCTTATGGGCAATTTTCTGCATTAGATCCATCGTCAGAAGGTTATGGTCAACAGCAAGGTTTGTTTCCTCGAACACAGGGGCAACTTCAAATTGATTAGGGGCTACTTCATTATGCCTTGTTTTCAATGGGATTCCAAGTTTATACGCCTCAATCTCAAGCTCAACCATAAATGATCTAACACGTTCAGGTATAGATCCAAAGTATTGATCTTCCAATTGCTGGTCTTTTGCAGATGCATGTCCGAGAAGTGTTCTGCCAGTCATCGACAGGTCAGGTCTTGCATCATATAATGCATCATCAATGAGGAAATACTCCTGTTCCCATCCAAGGTAGGAAAAACATTTTTTTACATCTTTGTTAAAATACTGGCACACGTCTGTAGCTGCTTTATCTACCGCGCTTAATGCTTTTAACAGGGGAGTTTTATGATCAAGCGCATCGCCTGTATAAGAAACAAAAATTGTTGGTATGCTTAAAGTATTTCCAATGATAAAAGCTGGAGAAGATGGATCCCAGGCAGTATACCCCCTGGCTTCAAATGTGTTTCTTAACCCTCCACTGGGGAAAGAAGATGCATCAGGTTCTTGTTGTGCCAATAGTTTTCCGGAAAAATTCTCAACGACTCCTCCATATGAACCATGCTCAATAAAAGCGTCATGTTTTTCAGCTGTACCATCTGTTAAGGGATGAAACCAGTGAGTATAATGCGTAACGCCTTTTTCCATTGCCCATGCTTTCATTCCAGAAGCCACCTGGTCGGCAACTTTTCGATCTATCCTTGTCCCCTTTTCACTCGCTTCAATAACTTTATCGTAAGCTTCGACAGAAAGATACTTACGCATCTTGTCCAGATCAAAAACATTGCACCCATAGTAATCAGATACTTTCCCCGAGGGAGGAGTAACATATTTTGGCTGCCTGTTAAACACTTCTTTTAACGCTTCAAATCTAATATATGCCATTTTCTGAATAATTAATGAATTAATAAATAAAAATTTTTGTAAAAATATGTTTTTTTAAACATACCCCCAATTTTTTAATGGATTTTTACAAATTTTAATCAATATTATATTAACACCCTGGTATTTTTAGGATTTTATCACCAAATAAATATATATTTTTAATATTTTTCAAAATTTTGTTTATACATACTATGTGGTTTGATTTTAAAAACTCCTTCTTTTTTAACTTAAATTCATTGGAAATTGAACGAAATTCGCCCATAGTCCAAAATTTATTTTCAATAGATCTAAAGGTCATCCGGAAAGAAATATGGAGAAAAAGGATGGAGTCTGATATCCTATTTAGGTCTTTTTGGGTTACAGTACCTGAAATTATAAATTTTATAAATACCAAAAGCAATCACGTGAAATCTAATCTATGGAGCTGAAGTTTTAATGGGTTTTACTTCGAATAGAATTTTCTACTATGTGAAAAAAAAGTAAAACTTATTGAACAGGGGTTTGGGTTTAATTCCCTTATAATAAATAGATTAGATAATCTTTCTTGTTTATTACAGATTCACTTTTTACTAAGCTGCTTTCCTGTTTTATCCAATTCACTAAAAAAATCTTCTCCAAAGACACGTAAAATTGGGTCCTTCAGAAAAATATAGAGAGGGACACCTGCAAAGTTTCCTAAAATAGTTGCCGGGTTACAAACAGTCCACGAATGATAATTTAATGCCGTTAGGTCACCAACTTTTGAAACTCTTATGGGATATAAATGACATGATACAGGTTTTCTAAATGTAGTTTTGCAATCTGACCAGGCTTTTTCAATACTGCATCTGGCTATCCCATTTTCAAAGATGGTATATGCACATTCTTTACCATTTATTAACGGAGTTACCCTGTCTCCATCCATATCAAACTGCCATGTACCAATTTTTTCAATCGATTCTCTGCCTTCGGGAGAAATGTATTCCTTGATTAGTTTATAAATCTTTTCCAGGACAACTGTTTCTTCAATCTCTAAAGGTGCTCCGGAATCTCCATAAATACAACAATTTCCTTTACATACATCGAGATCACAGATAAATTTTTTCTCAAA
>CAZKMG010000086.1:0-2071 GCA_964553465.1 uncultured Bacteroidaceae bacterium | reverse complement strand
ATATATCCAAACTGATAAGTTTGTCATGAATTTGAATCATAGCACAATTTAAAAATATGAAAAATACATAAAATGATGACATGGACAAAATATCTTATTGATAACTGGGGAATACTATTGGGATTTGTTAATAGGTATTTGGTAATCGGTAGTAATTAAGAAATTATTAATATTTTCTCTTATTTTCATTTTTTTATCCCAACATAATCTGATAGCTATAGGGACGGTATTACTGACCAATGTCTCTCAAGATTATTATAAAGTAAAATGCAAGTTGTGATAACGTGATGTCGTGACGACGTTAACTTATCAAGTCGTGATGACGTTACCTCGTTACCTCGTCAAGTCGTGATGCCGTGATGCCGTGATGCCGTGACGACGTCACCTCGTTACCCCGTTACCTCGTAACTTAGTTACTTTTTCACCTACTTGCCCACCTCCATCAGAATATCTATTTTTATAACCTAAATCAAGATTCTTATGCTTCAGATTAGAAAGAGACTTTTCATTGTTTTACTTATTTTACTTTTTCCTCTTCAAGGGATTCCTCAATCAGGAATATTGTCCAGAAAGGATTTGCTGGTAAAGGTCAGAGGGGTTCTGTCTTCTATGTATAATTATGACTTTGACCAGGCTAAAACTAAACTTGACAAGATTAAATCTGAGATCCCTGATCATCCTGCAGTAACTTTCCTTGAAGCATTAGTTATGTATTGGGAAGATTATCCATTGACATTAGAAAGCAAAAATACTAATGACTTTTTAAGGTTAATGGAAGAAACAATTCAAAAAGCTGAAAGCCTTAACCAAAAAGATCCGGATAACCTGGAAAGTATATTTTTCTCCCTTTTCGGAAAAGCTTTTTATGTAATGTTCTGGGCAGATAATGGCAAACCAGGTAAAGTTTTCCCCTATTTGAATTCTATGTACCATTACACCATAAAAGGAATGGAAATAAAAGATAAGTTTACAGAGTTTTATTTTTCTACAGGACTATATAATTTTTATATTGAAGCTTATCCTGAAAAACATCCAATCTACAGACCAATAAGTCGTCTTTTTAAACACGGAAATCGTGAAGAAGGATTGAAAGATCTTCAATACTGTGCTGAAAATGCTACATATCTCAGGGTTGAAGCAAAATATTTTCTTTCTCTACTCTATCTTGGATATGAGGATAATCCTAAAAAGGCTTCTGAATTTGCTGCTGATCTATACCGAGAATTCCCAAAAAATATTGGTTATATGGGAAATTATGCTTATACTCTTCTTTTTGATAAAAAGTTTTCAGTCGCTGAAATAATCATACAAAACCTGGCTCAGAATTCAGATCAATTTTCTCAGTTGCAAGCACATATTTTTAATGGTTATTTGCTGGAAAAATATAAAAATGACTTTGCTTTTGCTACGAAGGAATATGAAGAAGGATTAAAACTTGCTGGAAAATTTGGAGAAAATGTAAATTCATTTAAAGCCATGGCATGGATGGGTTTGGGCCGGCAATATAAAAGAGAGGGGGATATAAATGAAGCTTCCAAATATTTTAAATGGGCAAAAAATATCTCGTCTTATGATTATTTAATTGATGATAAATAACCCAACTATCAGAAATGATGACTATTTCAGTTGATGAATTGAAGAACAGCGGGAAATATAGCCTTTTAAAAACATTAAGATACCACGAAATTGTAGAATTTGTTTTTGAACATATCAGGCAAAAAAATGTAGCAACCAGATGGTATTTTGGATATAACCTGCTGACTTTCATTATTCTTGCAGGATTTATCTGGTATATTTACTTTACAGGTGATTTTATTTTTAGAACGACCCTCCGATTTTTCCTATGGGGGATAGTGACCGGCTCACTATTTGTGATTCCGGTGCATGAGACTATTCATGCAATCAGCTATCTCTTGCAGGGAGCCCCTAAAATATATTTTGGATCAGATTTCCGACAAATGATATTTTATGTTGCATCAGACAAATTTGTGATTGGAAGACATCAATTTTACCGGGTTGCCCTATCCCCCTTTATAGTTATCAACCTGATTACTCTTTCCATAGATCTTTC
>CAZKMG010000085.1:0-12397 GCA_964553465.1 uncultured Bacteroidaceae bacterium | reverse complement strand
GAGCCCCGTAGCGGGTTGCGTTCCCGTAACGGACGGTCGCTACATCCCGGATCAGGACCGGAACACCCGAATGATTATTTTTCACCACTATCTTTTCAATATCCTCCAGGCTTTTTACCAGTCCTATACCGCGAATAACATAGCTCAAATTACCACGTGGAAGCAAACTTCCACCTGCATTAGAATTATTTTTACCGATTTTATCCGTGACATCGGAAAGAGAGAGCTTGTACTGTTCAAGTCTTCTTGGATCTATTTCTATCTGGAATTGCGTGGTAATTCCTCCAAAGTTACTGACATCGGCTACTCCGGTTACCTGCTTAAGCCGAGGTATGATAACCCATTTGTTC
The DNA here is from genome assembly GCA_964553465.1 of uncultured Bacteroidaceae bacterium. Taxonomy (GTDB): domain Bacteria; phylum Bacteroidota; class Bacteroidia; order Bacteroidales; genus CAZKMG01. The sequence goes on along the minus strand of CAZKMG010000085.1, from coordinate 12,047 downwards.
AGCTCTGTAAGTTCTCTCAGGTCATGGCTGCTGCTTTCAATAATGTAGCGGTAAATTTCACCAGTGGGAGAGGTTAAAGGATTTAATCCGGGTGTCGCATCATATGGAAGTTCTACTTCGGCAAGTTTTTCCTGAACCCGTTGACGGGCCCAGTAATCATCTACACCATCATTAAATACAAGAATAATGGCAGATAATCCAAAAGTATTTTTACTGCGCATTGTATTTAATCCGGGCAATCCGTTCAATACTCTTTCGAGTGGAATAGTTATTTGTTGCTCAATTTCTTCTGCGGCAAGTCCCGGAACCTGTGTGATCACCTGTACGGTGACGTCGGCTATATCAGGATAAGCCTCAATAGATAACTGTTTCCATGACATATAGCCAAAAATTCCTAACAACGAGAACAACACGATCATTATTCTCCAGCGCCTGAGTGCTAAAAGAATTATTGTTCTCATATCTGGTTATTCAAATTTAGAAGGAGAATTCCTCCATCTGTAACAATTTCATCTCCTGAATTAAGTCCTGCTTTTATTATTACACGATTGCCGTCAGTTCCGTTGACGTCGACCGTTTGTTTTAGATATTTATCGTTTCCGAGATGAAGAAAAACGAAACTGCCTTCTTCCATCTGAAAAAGACAACCCACTGGTATGAGAATTATATCATTAGTACTATCAGAAAACTGAGTGGTAACAAACATTCCTGGTTTCATAATGCGGTCGTTATTCTGGCATATGATATGAACCCTGACTGACCTTGTCTCTTCATCAAGTATTTCACCCATATGGAAAACTTTCCCCTTTAACGGAATCTCAGGCATTCCGGTAAGCCTGATTTCCACGTCATCACCTTTATGAACAGAATTAATATCTTTTTCTTTAAGTTGTCCGATAACCCAAACACTGCTTAATTCTGCAACAATAGCTACAGGTTCGGCATCTTCCTTCAGATACTGACCAATAACAATATTATTTTCAACTATCTCACCTTTAATGGGTGACCTCACAATGAGTGGCTGACCTAACACCATCTTGTCAGGATTAACCTGATACACCTTGAGGCTGGCTATCGAGTTTTCAAAATCTCGTTTGGTAAGTTCATAGTTTACTTCAGCTTCTTCCAGGTCTTTTTGAGTGCCAACACCATTATTAAAAAGATCCTGCTGCCTCTTCAGGTTTTTTTCCATTAACTGCATCTCTTGTTTTGCCTGGTAATAAGCTTTACCTGCTTCAAAAAATGATGGGGAACTGATTTCGAAAACAGGTGATCCGATTTCAACTTTTTGTCCCAGGCTTACAAACGATCGGATGATCCTCCCGGAAAATGGCGATGCGATTTCAGCGTAATTGTTAGGAATAGCCTTCACTATACCTGAAGTAATAATTTTATTCTTATATGATTCCGGGAAAATTTTTTTTGTCTTTATTTTGTCAATTATATTGGAATTAGTGGGAATTATTATTGTATCTCCTGTTGCATGAACTTTTACCGCAGTATCCTGTTTAGAATGGTTATGGCATGCCAAAACAAATGCAATACTGCATAGAAGCAAGAAATTTTTCATTTGAATTATATTAAATGATGCTCACAAAAATTACTGTAACAACCTGTTCTTTATTAAAAAGATGAGGGACAATGTAATAATTGAATTTTATTGGAGCATATCCAGGGGAGGAGCACGAAGAGAATAGACAAGGTTACATGAGGAATTTCCAGTTATTCGGCTAGTTCTAAAAATAATTTTATAAACAATAGGTGTAATAGTTTTAAAATTGAAAAAGAAAAGAAATATAAAAACACTAAAACATGAGAGAAAATGGATAATAATATATCCTTTTTCTGAATGAGAATGTGAAGGCAATCCCTTATTATCCGTTTTATAAGGATGTGAATGAACTATCGTATCTCCCTGCACAATATGTGTGTGGTAAAATAATGTTATACTTACATAATATCCAAGGAACAGGACCATGAGAAAGCTGACATATATTCTTCTAATATAGTTTGTTAATCTCATTTTTAATCAAATAGCCATGAGGCTTTACAAATATATAATCACTTTGGAAGTAATCCAAACTATATTAAGCAATCCGTCTAATAATTTCCGTTTTGATAGGGTCAAAACTTATCAATGATATTTAAATATGGATTTCTATTTTAAAACTCTAACAACCAGTATTATAAACCACTAAGCTCTCTTTCTTAACTTTGAGAAATTCAGACATGACAGTACACTTGACCAGTAAAAGGAAATATATCCGGGTATCATTTAATGGCATCAATCCTTCCATGTTACCCTGGCCCTTGGAGATGATAAGATCGGCTTCCCTGAAATATTGTTGAAACTGTTGGCTCGATTTGTCTGGAATGGTTGAAGGAGCATCGTATCCATTCGAAATTACATGTACAAATTCACTCATTCCAATATATTCAGCATCCTCCATCGTTGCATCATTAATTACTGGAGCTCCTCTTACTACATAAGTGAGGTGTTTGTGCTTAATTGTCTTGATAAATAGTTTATCAAAAACAATTTCCCCTGCATTATCACCCAGGTACAATACATTTTCTGCATTTTCCAGTGCTCTTTTTAGTTGGAGAGAATGATCGATGGCAAATTCAGAATTAAGCGTTTTATGAATGGTTTCTTGTAAATTGAAATTATCATTCGCAGCAAAATCAATAATATTTCCTGCTATGGCAAGTCGCAAAGCAGTATAAAAGGGATCATTTGATTGCCAAATGATCGCTTCTAATTTTGGAAACATACTGAGAGCGAGGTCATTATTTTCTTTTTTTACTTTCTTATACGGATCAGGATCATGAGTATAGCTTTTTAATATATGATGAAGTTCCCTGGAGAATTCAGGAGAATTGAAATGGTCCCAGTTATTCTGATATAGATTGATCATATCATGAGTGAAGCAATTTTTTGATTCTTTGGAAATACTTTCTTTCTCAAGTAACTTTTCAAAGGCTCTTGTGAAACAAAAAAAGCAACGGTAATCCGAAATCATTTATATTTGAGATTAGTGACCATAATATATTACCCCAACTATCATCGAATATTCCTCCATGTTATTCACTGAATTAATCTCGTTTTTAATCTGGGTGCCTACATTCACATGAACGTTTCGTTGATGAAACAGATTAATCGCTCTATGTCCCATTCAATTAACAATTGTTGTAAATGTTTTTTCAGCCAACTTTGCAGGCAATAATCCCGGTTCATGAAGCGATGGAATAATAAAAGTTACTCCTGAGATTGAATTGTTTCCAGCATCCATAATTGCAAATTGTTGACAATTGACACTTCAACTACATTTTGAAGAAAGCGATTATATATACGAACAATTGCTTACTATAAATATAGTGAGCATATGTTTATGATCAAAAAATGTCTCATTATTTTCTCCGAAGCTTTAATTGAAACTCTTCACCGAATATGTCAAGGAACTACCCTCATAAGCGAAGTGAGTAATGTATTCGCAGGATTCAATAACAATACTTAATGGGAATTAAGCAAAATACATGTAGAAAATCAGGTTTTTATTTTTGCAAAATACATTGCAAATGACCTGTATAGAAAGTGGGGCCATTTTCCAAATGGGACAATAATTAATGCCCATTGAACCAGGACAATTAAATGGAAAAGATAAAGCCAGATATTATTTTCTATGATGCCTGTATCGATGAAAAGACGAACTAAAAAAGCAGTAATTCCCATCAGGAACAGCCAAATGACAAACATCCAATCAGATGTTTGCGAAAATTTACTGATCTCTTTTTTCTTTTTAATACGGTCTGACACAAAATCAATTGTAACGATAAATACTGTTATGCTCACAACATATCCAAAGACGATTATAAATAGGTTATGGCTTGAAAACCAGTCAAGAAAAACTGTTGTGAAAAGCAAGCCCAGGTAACCAAGTACTAGAATAAAATGTTCGAACCATCTGAAGTTGTTGTCATCACAATCCAAAGCTCTTTTCTGTGTAAACATATGAAGTATTAAATCCCATAATCCCTTAACATATTTGAGAAGCGAAACTTTTATTTTAGGTTTAAGGATAATAAACCACCACATACGTATAATATTCGGGAGGAGAATAATTCCAAAAACTGCAGCGATGGCGATCATTTCAAAGATATGACCAAAATGCATTATTGTTGCCAGATTAAAACTTTCGTACATACTGAAAGCAAGTACACCGATTGCAGCTACAATAAAAGTTATAGATGTCAATGGAATGGACTGGTATAACAGGCCGGAAAATTTAGTCCAATCATATTCTGAAGTAAGCCATCTTCTCAATGACATCATTAGTTCGCCGGGATTTGCAGTTTGAGGGCAGTGTGTCGAGCACTCACCACAATAGTAGCAAAGCCAGGGTTTTAATGAAGATTTTATATCATCCTTCAATCCCAAAACGCTGAATCGTAACATCTCTCTCGGGAATGAATCTTCTTCTGTTGATAAGGAGCAAACAGCTGTGCAAGTGCCACAATTATAACATGCGTTGAAATCGAATGCTCCAAAGTTTTTTAATTCTATTCCGAATTCAGGAGTAATCGCAGCCATTATTTTTTTAATTTGTAAGAATAATATTCATCCATATCATCAATTGCGCCTGTTTGCACAAAACCATACTTTACCAGGGACATCAGGTAAAAAACAATTTCATGTTTCGGCATATTGAGTTTCTTGGTTAATTGCTCAATTGTACAGTCTTCTTCCTGAAGTGCATCCAATATTAATTTTTTAATTTTACTGAATTGTTTTAAGTTATCTTTTGCTGCCTGAGGGATACCGGTTTTTTCTCTCAGGTATTTATAAGTTTTTCCTTTCTCAATTTCCATTGTGTCTTTTTTTGCATGAACATAATCGTGCTTTATAATAAATATTAGTTGGCCAGGGCATCAATCATACTTTCAATTTCCTTGTTTGAATAAGCAATTAAATTTATTGCATCGGTTGGGCATACTGGTAAACACATACCACAACCTTTGCACGCCGAGTTATTAATAACTGCAATATCTTTGTTCCCATTCTTCTCCATTTTAATGGCATCGAAAGGGCAGGCTTTGGCACAAGCATCGCACCAGGTACAAAGATTATTATCTATTTGAGCAATAATGGGTTCCAGTTCCAGTTCTCCTTTATTAACATATGAGAATGATTTTGCAGCGGCAGAAAGGGATGAATTAACCGATTCCATTATATTTTTCGGGCCCTGGCATGCCCCACATATAGTTATCCCGTCAATTACTGTTTCAACAGGGCGCAGTTTCATGTGGATCTCATTAAAAAATTTATCTCTGCCTTTCGGTAATTTGAAGAGAGATCCCACAGAATTATCTGTACGGGGTATCATTCCGGTAACAAGTACAACCAGGTCTGCTTCGACTGACAATTCTTTTTTAGCTGTTAAGATATCATTGATATTGACTATTATTTTATCATTTTGTTTGCTAACAACAGGCGGATCATCTTCAAATGATTGCAGGTAAACATCTCCATTTTTCAGGGATTCGCCGTATAAAACCTCCTGTTTTCCGTAGGTTCTTATCCCGCGTGTAAAATGGTAATTTTGAATGTTCTTAAATTTTTTCTTTGTCTGCATTGCCGCATGAATAACTGAAGTGCAACAATAACGGGAACAATATTTGTTTTCTCCTTCAACCTGCCGGCTTCCGACGCAGTAGATGTAGGCGATATTTTTAATTTCTTTACCCTTGAATATTAATTTTTTATCGTTCAATTCAATTATTCGTTTGAATTGAGGCAGAGTAACGACTTTTTCAGACTGGAGATACCCAAACTCACCATCTGCAGGAGTATATGTATCAAATCCTGTGGCCATCAGAATAGAACCAACCTGTATCTCAATTATTTCTTCTTTCTGGCTAAAGTCAACGCTTTCGCAAATCTTTTCGCATTCACCGCAACGGGTACAGTTTTTAATATCAATGACAGGGTAGTGTGGATACTCACTGGGGAAATTATGGTAAATTGCTTTCCTGGCGGTAATATTAAAATTGAATTCATCAGGTACCTCAACAGGACAGGCTTTAATAGCTTTTTGCAGGTTTCCCTGATCACATTTTTCCTTTATATATCGAGGTGTAACCTTAATTTTCATTTTAAAATCACCAATGCTTCCTGTATTTGAAATTACTTCAGCATTAGTAAGCAGTGTGATATTTTTACGTTGTACAATGTCATTATAAAGCTTGGTTACCAGTTCTTTACCTGTTTCGTTTGTGGTAAAAAGGACATCCCACTGAGCAACCCTGCCACCGATGAAAGGTTCTCTTTCAATAAGCGTTACAGGACAATCCATGTTTGATAATTCAATGGCTGCTCTCAAACCAGCAACACCCCCGCCGATTATGGCAACAGCCTTTTTAGAAGGTATAATAAATGGTTTAAGTGATTCAGCAAGACGTACTTTAGCAATAGCAGATTTAACGATATGGATAGCCTTTTCAGTGGCACCTGTTTTATCATCAGAATGTGCCCATGAAGCTTGTTCACGAATATTTGCATGAACATAATTATATTTATTTAAGCCCGCTCTTTCTGTTACTGCCCTGAAAGTAATCAGGTGAAGTTTTGGAGAGCATGAGGCTACCACGACCCCATCCAGCTCATTCACCTTTATATCATCCACCATTTCCTTCTGGTTGGAGTCACCACAGGCAAACATAGTAGTCTTGACAAGGAAAACTCCTTCATCATTTTCAATAGATTTTCTAACCTTCTCCACGTCAACATAATCAGAGATGTTCCCACCACAATGGCAAATATAAACGCCTATTTTTTTGTTCATTATTTTCTAGTTAGATAACTAATTGCTTCAGAAGATGCCGCTCCTGCTGAAAGGATAGAGTCCGGAATATCCATAGGACCTGAAGCAGTTCCTGCTACAAAAACACCTTCAATACTTGTTCTGGCAGGACTTGCAAGGGGATCGGACTGATACACAAAATGGAAAGGATCAAGTTTTAATTCAGCATCATTGAAAAAAGTGGCGGTCTCCTTGTTTGGAAGGACGCCGACTGAAAGTACAACCATATCATGTTCAGCTTCTTTTACAATATTTTCATTAATATCTTCATAGCGCATTATAAGATTCCCATTCTCTTTTTCTAAAATACGGCCTATTTTTCCTTTAACAAAGTTGACACCCATCCCTTTTGCCTGGTCATAAAATTCTTCAAATCCTTTCCCAAACGACCTGATGTTAATGTAATAGATAGTCACATCAGCCATTGGCAACGCACCCATAAGTAATTGTGCTTGTTTAATTGAATACATGCAGCATATCTGCGAGCAGATAGGATTATTCACTGTGATATCTCTTGATCCTGTGCAAAGAACATATGCAATTTTGTCAGGAACTTTCCCATCTCCCGGTCTCAAAATAGTATTAAATGGCCGGGTAGGGGCCAATTGTCTTTCCATTTGTATGGAAGTAATTATATTTTTATAAGTCCCGTACCCATACCTTGGAATCATAAGCGGGTCGAACAGATTAAAACCAGTGGCAATGACAACTGTTTTAACCTGGAGATTATATTCTTCGGCTTCCTGTGTAAAGTCGATACATTTTGTCGGACAAACTTTTTCACAGGCTCCGCACAGCGTGCAATTTTCAATATCGATAGCTGCAACTCTGGGACTGGCTATGCTATAAGGGATAAATGCTGCCTTACGCCCAACAAGGTTGTACTGGTACTGGTCCGATACTAAAACAGGGCAGGCCTCCTCACATAACTGGCAGCCGGTACAATCCTCAGTAATGACATAGCGGGGGCTTCTTATCACTTTCGCTTCGAATCCCCCTGCTGCTTTTTTTACAATATTGTTCACTTTACTTCCTGTAAATATCGTAATACCGGAATGTCTGGAAATTTCTGATACTTTAGGAGTTGTAATGCATGCGGCACAATCTAAAGTAGGGAATACTTTACTCAGTAAAATCATTTTCCCGCCGATTGACAGATCTTTTTCAATAATTAAAACTTTATAACCATTATTGGCTAAAACCAACGCTGCTTCGCCACCAGCAATACCTCCACCAATAACAAGTGCATCAAAAGAAGCTTTAATTATTTTCTCATGCATAATTATATATTTGAATTTTTGAGTAAATATTCATTGAAGCTTTTCATTTGTTTGACAAATGATTCGCTACATACAGAACATATTGCAGCCATACGTAATCTGGCAGGCTCGATATTCTTTTGTTTCATCAATTCATGGGTATGACCTACAATATTCCCGGTTTTTTCTGTACATGATTCACCATAAGGACAATCACTTCCATCGGCAGCAATAAATACTCCATCAAAACCTTTTTCGAAAGCATGTAATATCCATTTAGACTTCACACCACTGGAGCATGGAATAGAAATCGTATAGACCGCAGGCGGGTAATGTAATTTTAATATTCCTGCCATGTCTATTGCGGGGTCAGATATCTTTTCTGTAGAGAATACCAGTATTTTGGCATTTTTTACATGTATTTCTGCCATACTTTATATTTATTTTTTCATCATGAAAATCTTGAAATAGCCACTCTCTTCTATTGTACCGAGATATTCATGTCCCTGCTTGGTACACCATTTTGGAAGATCTGATTTTGTTCCTTCATCTGCAGACAATACTTCCATAATATCACCTGATTTAATTGTGCCAATTGCCTTTTTTGCTTCTAATAGAGGTCCGGGGCAGGCAGTTCCGCGTGCATCAACTGTTTTAGTAACTTGTAATTTATTTAATTCTTCCGTTGTCATAATTGTAAGATTAAATGATTATTAAAATTGGAAAACGAGTTTTATTATTCTTCTGAGTACAGATAGTGACTTGAAAGAAAAAAAAAGAGTTTTACTTGAAAATCCATTGCTGCAGCAGCCGGAAAATAACCATAGCTGCAAATATTTTATCCACGTCACCTGATCCTATTGCTATCGATAGTTGATCTTTTCTTGAATTGTCCATCAAAGTGATCATTCTTTTTAAAGTTTCTAATTATTCCTGAATCTGGATTAATTGATTATTTATATCTTGCTGCCTGGAAACAGTAATTACTTAGAAGGTTGATATTTCTTGAAACGATCGCTTCAGTTAGTCATTTATATTTATATAAATAAATTCACATCAGCTTCCTGCGCAGCGGTAATATATTCGCCAATGCCACAAATATCATCTGCAATGTCAATAAAGTCATCAAGTTTTTCTCCTCCCCAGACCTTTCCTGCAAGTCCGCAAATGTGGATTTTTACATCTGTAATTTCTTTCGCTTCCTTAAAAAATTCAACCCATGTCTTGACTTTTAAATTTTTTAATGATTGTAAAAACTCAGCTTTCAAATCAGGATATTCGGCCATTTGAAGTTTATCAGGATTATCCCCAATATCTTTTCTGAATGCTCTGGCACCTTGTAATAATACATAGATATCAGCTTTCATGTCATCAGCAGCGGCACCACTCAGGATAACCCCTGCAGCAGTAAGTTTGTCTACGCTGCCAGTATAAAGCGCAATACATAATTTTTTCTTTTCCATAACTTTAATATTATTGTTATTTATTTAACAAAGGAATATAATACTTTATAATAAATGGTTAATCTAATTGTGAGGTTTCTTATTTAATTTTGTGATATAACTCACAGTTAATTATATTTGCAGCATGAAAAACGATTGTAAAGTATGTGCAATTAAGTCGAAAGCTGCATCAAAATTGAGCGATGAAGAAATTGAAAAGCTATCTTTTAATTGTGCCCTGGTGAAATTCCGTAAGGGTGATTCATTAATTAAGCAAGGTACTTTTTCCACTAATGTTGCTTATCTGCGAAGCGGATTGGCTAAGGTTCATATTACAGGTCCATACCATGAGCAAATTGTTCGTATTGTTAAGGCTCCCAGTTATCTGGGATTGCCAACCACATTTGGCGATAAGATAAATCAATATTCCGTAACTGTAATAGAGGCTTCCGAAGTATGTTTTATTGATATTAAAGCGTTTCGTTACTTATTGAGGGAAAATCCTGACTTCTCATATGAAATCATGATGGAATTATGCAGGAATGAATTGGAAGTGTTTTACAGATGTGCCAAGCGGACGCAAAAGCAAATGAGAGGTAAAATTGCAGATGTTTTAATAGAGTTATCTGATTATGTTTATAATTCTGATGTTTATACAATACCTCTTACACAAAAAGATTTAGGGAATCTTGTAGACTCAAGCAGGGAGAGTGTGAGCCGGGTGCTCACGGAATTTGAAAAAGATGGTATAATAAGTGTCAATGGGAAGAAGATTAAAATAATTAATAAAAAATCCTTAATGTTGATTGGTGCAAACGGTTAGGTTAATATTTGATTGTATTTCGATGGTACAAAAATTTTATTTGTATATTGCATCTATTCTCCTTGTATTTTCCGGGAAAAAACAAAAAATCTGAAATAATAATTTTCATTTTATTAAGTTCCCTTTTCAATAAAATCGCCTAATTTTTTATACTTCATAAAAAGAGCTGTGTATTTTTTCACTTTTTCAGCGTTGGGAAGATACTCTTTCTCAAATCCACCCCCCATTGCATTCTGTGCAGCAGAAACATCTTTATGAATCCCGGCTACTACTGAAGCAGCCATAGCAGAACCAAGTGCACAGGTCTGATCTGAACCGGCGACTTTTATCGGTATATTAAGTACATCTGCAACGATTTGCATCACAAACGGGTTCTTCCTGGCAACACCTCCTATAGCAATTACTCCATCAATACGGACACCTTCAGCAATAAATCGCTCGGAAATCATCCTGGATCCAAATGCTGTAGCTTCAACAAGCGCTTTAAAAATCCCTTGTGCATTCGTGCCCAGCGATAATCCTGTAATTGCTCCTTTCAGTTCATGGTTTGCATCCGGACTCCGTCTCCCATTTAACCAGTCAAGGGCAACTAATGCTGTTTCTTCAATGGGAATTGATTCTGCCTGTTTACTTAGTTGTGCTATTATCTTGTCTTCTGTTTCTTTCCTGATTTTCCCCTTTGTTTTTTCATCCAACCAGTCCATCTTCGAAATTAATTCGGTAACAGGCCACATAAGTAGCTTACCAAACCACGCATAAATATCACCAAATGCTGATTGTCCTGCTTCAAGACCAAGCATTCCAGGGACGATCGATCCATCAACCTGTCCACAGATACCAGTTACCAGTTTTTTCCCCACTTCCGACATTGAAGCTATAAGCATATCACATGTAGAAGTTCCCATAACTTTAACCATGTAAAAGGGTTTTATTTCACCTCCCACTGCTCCAAGATGAGCATCAAAGGCCCCGACTCCAATCTTTACTTCAGTTGAAAGTCCAAGCCTGTCAGCCCATTCTTTTGATAAGTTGCCTGTGCCAACATCGCAGGTGTAGGTTTCACTATAAAGCCGTGCTCTCAGTCCGGCAAGCAACGGATCAAGTTTTACAAGGAATTTCTCGTCCGGTAAACCATTGAAATCATTATGCCACATTGCTTTATGTCCTGCTGCACACCGACTTCTCTTAATATGGAGGGGGTTGGTGTTTCCGGTCAATAGTGCAGGAATCCAGTCGCAATGTTCAATCCATGTCCAAGTATTCTTTCTTACTTTTACATTATTACGGATAACATGAAGTATCTTAGCCCAGAACCACTCCGGAGAATATATACCCCCCTCAAATCTGGTATAATCCATCCCATTCCATGTTCTTGCCAGTTCATTAATTTCCTCAGCCTCCCTGACAGCTGTATGGTCTTTCCATAGCACAAACATGGCATCGGGGTCACTCTCAAATTCAGGCTTCAATGAAAGAGGCACTCCTTCTTTATCAACCGCAATCGGTGTTGAACCGGTGGTGTCAGCTGTTATTCCGAAAATATTCTTGATAATTTCCTGACTTAAACCTTTAAGTGCGCCTTTCACTGATTGCTCAATACCTTCAATATAATCCAGCGGATGCTGACGAAACTGATTTATAGAAGGATCACAAAAAAGGCCCT
>CAZKMG010000084.1:0-12419 GCA_964553465.1 uncultured Bacteroidaceae bacterium | reverse complement strand
GGACGGGGCTGCCCATGATCCATTTTATGCATGGGCTTTTTGTGGAATTGCATAATAAGTCCGTCGAGACCAAGAAAATGTCCGGTGGGAATGTACATCAACACAATAAGAGCCACTATCTCCAGAAAGTCTTTGCTTACAATGAGGTAAGAGCCTTCACGAAAAAAACCGGGATCGGTAAAAAGTGGAGGATGAGAGATATAATACAGAGAGAGGAGAATAATAGCAGCAAGCTGAGAGATTCTTGTAAGCAATCCGAGGAACAGACTCAGCCCGATTAGAACCAAAGCTGCCACATTCAAAAAGTTAACAGCTTGCAGGGCAGATTCATTGCTGCCCAGAAAATGGAAAAACCCAGCCATTGGACCATACGAACCTGCCAGGAATCCCTGTGCTGTCCATGCCGGATTTAAGACTTTGACCAGCCCTTCATAAAGCAGATGCCAGCCAATACCAATACGAAGGATGGTCAGCAGGTAATAGATAGATTTTTGCCTGCGGGAATTGATTTCAAATGAATGCATGATGATGGTTATTATGTTGATTACAGGTCAGAAAGTTATAAAGTCCCTTATCGTATATTCCCTTGCTCTAATTTAATGTATATTGAGTTTATAATCCAAGTTTTGATAAAATTTCAGTTTCCCATAAGTACCGGATATTTACTTTTTTATAATATAAATATAAATCTGTAAATAATCTAAATCATGCCATGATTAGCATATTTTCTATATACTCCGATCCGACAAGATAAAATTCCTTTATCGTTTTTTTTTCTTCTTTGAATAATAAAGTTGTATTTAAGCTAAATCAACCCGTTTAGTGTTACTTCAGTTTTCTTCCATAACTTTTATTATTTTTACGATATATTAAACATTTATTAGAACGACAGCTTTGTTTAAATCATCAGCCATCTATTTATCTGTCATCCTCGAAATATTTGATGGCTTGCTATATGAATCTATGATAATGAATAAATACCTCAACCTTTAATTAATTATACATTCAGAATACCTTATTTAAAATAATTCATGATGAAAAAATTATTCTACACGTGTATGCTGTTCGCAGCCATTATTAGTTTGAAGGCTCAGGATACAAAAGAGATAAATCCAGCCTTGTTACACTGGTATTGGCCAACCGCATGGATTAGTTGTCCGGATGCGCCGCAGCGTGAATACGGCGTATATCATTTCCGTAAAACTTTTATGGTTGACAGCCAGTCTGATAAATTTATTATTCATGTATCTGCCGACAACCGTTACCGTCTTTTTGTAAATGGGAAGCCAATTTGCTCCGGGCCGGCAAGAGGAGATATTTATAGCTGGTATTTCGAGACTGTCGACATAGCTCCTTACCTTCAGAAAGGGACCAATTGCATTGCAGTCACAGTTTGGAATATGGGAACCTATGCTGCTGTTGCTCAGATTTCCAACCAGACTGCACTTGTAGTGCAGGGCAATGGCGAAAAAGAAAGTATTGTTAACACCAGCAAAGGGTGGAAAGTTATGAATGACAAATCTTACAAACCTTGTTCGACTGATAACGCAGAACGCTTAAAAGCATTTATGGTTATTGGTCCGGGTGACAGGATAGACGGAGCAGTCTATCCCTGGGGATGGGAACAAACCGGGTATGATGATTCAGCATGGAAACCTGCCAGGATATTGGAAAATCCAGTTGCAGTTTTTGGCTACGGGCAGGGGGGCTATCACTGGCTCACACCGAGAAATATTCCCCTGATGGAGGAAAGCTTACAGCGAATTCCAACTGTCAGGCGGGCGACAGGTATGCAAGTATCCAGTGATTTTTTAACCGGTAAAAAACCGTTACAAATCCCGGCCAATAAAAAAATCAGTATTTTACTGGATCAATCTTTCAATACTGTAGCTTATCCTGAATTGCTGGTCAGTGGGGGGAAAGGTGCAACTATTACATTAACATACGCTGAAGCCTTATTTGACAAAGACCGCAAGAAAGGAAACCGGAATGAAATAGATGGAAAAGAGATTGCTGGTAATTATGATATTTTCCAACCCGATGGTGGTGCAAAAAGACTGTTTCGCACGCTCTGGTTCAAGACATACCGCTATATGCAGTTGGATATTGTTACTAAAAACGAGCCCTTGATAATTGATGACTTTTATGGAATGTTCACGGGGTATCCTTTTAAAGAAAAAGCTTCATTCACAAGTAATGATATATCCTTGCAGGAGATATGGAACGTAGGTTGGCGCACCGCGCGGTTATGTGCAGGAGAAACCTATTTTGACTGCCCTTATTATGAGCAATTACAGTATGTAGCCGATACGCGTATCCAGGCTTTAATATCCCTTTACGTCACAGGTGATGACCGGTTAATGCGTAAGGCAATACTTAATTTTAACAATTCCAGGGTACCTGAAGGACTTACCATGAGCCGGTATCCCACTAACCGTTTACAGGTGATACCTCCCTTTTCTTTATTTTGGATTTCCATGGTTCATGATTACTGGATGAATCGTAAGGACGATCAGTTTGTTTCCGGCTTTTTAATTCCCATAAGTGGTATTCTGGATTGGTTTGAGAAAAGCATTGATCAGGATAAAAAAATGCTTGGCCCGCTGAAATGGTGGAGTTTTGTTGACTGGAGCCCGGAGTATAAAGGTGGTTATGCTGATGGCGGACTGGACGGTAATTCATCTGTCCTCACTTTTCAATATATTTATACACTTCGCCAGGCAGCCGATCTGTTTAGATACTTTGGAAAACAAAATGAAGCTACTTATTATGAGAAACTTGCAAACGAATTAGGTTCTGCAACCTATAATCTATGTTTTGATAAAACCAAAGGTTTAATGGCAAATACTCCTCAAAAGAATACATTCAGTCAACATGCCGTTATAATGGCTGTTCTTTCAGGGAGTGTTCCACAAAGTGATGAGAAAGAACTGATGCAAAAAATCCTCGATGATAAAAGCCTTATCCAGGCAACCATTTATTATCGCTTTTATCTGACACGGGCACTCATAAAGGCAGGAATGGCGGATCTTTATTATTCCCAGCTTCAACCCTGGAGAGATATGTTGAAAGTAGGTTTAACTACCTTTGCTGAAAAAAATGAACCGACCCGTTCTGATTGCCATGCATGGAGTGCAAGTCCAAATTATGATTTCCTTGCTACTATCTGTGGGATCATGCCTGATAAACCCGGATTTTCATCAGTAAGAATTAAACCGGCTCTGGGTGAATTACAGCAGGTTAAAGCTGTCATGCCTCATCCGGAAGGTGAGATCACTGTTTCACTTCAGCGAAAAGGTACCGATGGAATAATAGCCGATATCAGCCTGCCTGGTACCCTTACCGGAGTCTTTGTATGGAAAGGGAAAGAAGTTATTCTTACAAGCGGAACTCAGAAAATAGAACTATAAGGCTTCTATAACATATAGTGTGAGGACAAAATATAATATATGTTGGAAGGCTTGTTCCAATTGAGTACTTCAATTCAGAAGAATCACAAAACCTTAAAAAAATCCCGGATGTTTTTTAACCCGGGATTTTTTATTTCATTTTAAACCTGATCCGGAAGAACGTATGGTTTGCGGTATTCGCGTGTCAGGTATTTGTCGGCTTCTTTATCGTTGACAAATTTTTCAGTTGATGGGTCAAAAACCAATTTGCGTCCAGTGCGATAAGAGATAACACCAAGATGTCCTAATGCTGCTGACATGTGGCCTTCCAATATGTCATTATCAAGATCCTCCCTGCGCCCGCTTCTCACACTTTTGATGAAATTTTCCCAGCCATTGCTTCCTACTTCTCCTGGTAATTCTTCCCTTGAAAGCGAGGGTCCGGGTTCATTTTTCTGACCAAAATATGTTTTAAACCCGCTGGAAGAGATGGTCATCCAACCCTGATCGCTGTATATAAAACAACTTCCTGAATCCGGCAGTCCTTCCGGGTTAGTATAGAGGCTTCTTATTTCATTTTGTATGATCATTCCATCCTCATACTCATAGGTGGCCAACAAAGTATTAGGCACTTCTTGGTCATCATCACGACAGAATTTACCCCCGGTACAGGTTATTTTAACAGGATGAGTTTTCTTATTCAAGGCCCAGCGAATCGTATCCATACGGTAAATACCGTTGTTTCCAAATTCTGTTGTACTTGTATCCCAGAACCAGTGCCATGTATAAAGGAACCTGTTCTCGTTGAAGGGACGATAGGGAGCCGGGCCCAGGAACCTGTCCCAGTGAACCCCTTCTGGTATAGGACTATCTTCAATATGACCAATAGTCGGTCGGTAGCTATAAACAAATCCTTTAGCCATGTAAACCTTTCCCAGCTTGCCCTCATGAATGAATTTAGTCGCTTCTTTTACAGGTACGCTGCTCCTGTAACATATTCCGGCCTCCACAATGCGGTTGTATTTCCTGGCTGCCTGAACCATTTTACGGCCTTCCGAAAGATTATGACATACGGGTTTTTCAACATATACATCTTTACCTGCCTGGCATGCCCAGATAGTGTGTAGTGCATGCCAATGGTCGGGTGTGGCTATGGAAATTACATCTATATCCTTATTATCGAGCAGATTCCGGAAATCAGGTTCAGTCTTTGGTTTAGCCTCGAATAATGTTTCCACCAGGGACGATGCTTCCGGGAAGAGCCTTTCATCGACGTCACATAAATGCGTGATGATTGCACCTGGAACCTTTGAATACCCGTTCATATGAGCGAGCCCTCTTCCGGGAATCATCCCTCTTACATAGGGCCGCTTTCCGCTTATCCCTGCAAGGGCAATATTTACCCTGTCATTCGGCCCATTTTTGACAAAATTTTTTATGAAAGCCGGAGCCACAAACAAACCTCCTGCTGTATACGTGGATTCTTTAATAAATTTTCTCCGATGAATTTTTTCCATAATGTATTCTCCATTTTAAGGTTAGTATTTAATAAATTGTCTTCATTAATAATCAATATTATCAGGATATTATCGAATGTATCCCCATTATTAAAACCTTTTTTAGACTTTCTTCATTGCTTCCATTATCCGCTCCGGAGTCATGGGTAACTGGTATAACCTGGCCCCTGTGGCGTCGAAGATTGCGTTGGCAATCACACCTCCCATACAGATGATTGATGGCTCTCCGCCGCCCTGTGGTGGCTGATCCTTCCTGTCGAGGATAATTGTATCAATCTTCGGTAGCCATGAAAAGCGAGGCAGATGGTATGTATCAAAATTATGATTATCAATCATTCCTCCCTGAAATTTTATTTCTTCAGTAAGACAATATCCCAGGCCCATGGTAATACATCCTTCTATTTGTATGGTTGCCCCTTCGGGATTGATACAGAATCCCATGTCCTGTGCACAGGCTACACGTACTACTTTTACATTCCCATCTTTGTCAACCTTAACTTCAGCCATATGGGCGACGTAACTTCCAACATCTGTACCACAGGCTATTCCATATCCCCGTCCACTGGGATTTTTTGCCGGCATATAACCGAATAAATCTGCAACGGCTTTCAGTACACCTATCATCCTTTCATCCTTCAGGTTTTTCAGTCGAAATTCCAGTGGGTCAATTCCAGCCCTGGCTGCCATGATATTAATTTGGGATTCACGTGCATAGGTGTTGGTATTGTTTCCCGGGGCACGCCATGCTCCTGTTCCGAAAGGATGTACCTGTGGATTATTTCTTCTCTGATTATAGCCTGTTGTCCTGGAATGTGGTACATCATAGATGGTATCAGAACCACGTGTTCCTGCAAAATAGGTATGGTAATCCCACATGGTCAACATCCCTGCTTTATTCATCCCTGAAGTGATCTTTACCACAGCCGCCGGTCTGAAAGTATCAAAAAAGAATTCTTCCTGCCTTGTCCATGCTACCATCACAGGTTTTCCGGTTATTTTTGCAAGCTTTACTGCTTCAATCCCTTGCTGGTGGGGCGATTTTCCACCAAATCCTCCTCCTACAAAAGGGACAATTACTCTTACCTTTTCAAGCGGGAATCCAATCTCACGGGCAATTCTTTCCTGGGCAGGGAAAGGTGTCTGGGTAGATACCCATAAGGTAGCCTTGTCTCCTTCAATCTGTGCTATCGCTGAATGAGGTTCCATAGGAGCATGAGCTACGTAGCTATTGTAAAACTCAGATTCAATAGCCACCTCTGATAGCTGCTTTCCAATAATAAGATCTCCGTTACTGGCAACTTCACTTGCACTGGAAGGTGCTTTCAGCAAATAATCGAAAATGCTTTTATCATCAACCTTTATCTCATCAAAAGAATATTCCGCTTTAACCTTTACGATAGCTTCATCAACCTTGTCACGGTCCTGATGCAAAACTGCAATGATATCACCATCTCTTACAACCTGAACTCCCTCCATTTTTTCAACTTCCGACATATCGGCTGAAACCAGCTTTGCCCCATGTGATGGCGGTCGAAGTATCCTGGCATGCAACATTCCGGGAAGCTTTATATCACCTGAATATTTGGCTTCACCTGTCACTTTTAGCCTTGCATCGCTCCTGAGATAAGACTTTCCTGAAATTTTAAGCTCGGTATAATCCTTGACAGCTGGTTTATTATCAAGATGTTTTTCAATTTTTTTACCCTGCGTTAATTGTGCATAGCTGATCTTGTTATTTCTGTTTAACTTATCAGTGATTACCCCTTCTTTTACTTCCAGTTGAGTGACAGGTACTTTTAATTGCTTCGCACCCATTTCCATCAGGATAGCTCTTGCCTCTGCTGCAGCTGCCCTCATCGGGGGACCAAAAAAGCGTGTAGTCCTTGAACCATAGGTGCCTGCATCCCATGGACAAATATCTGTGTCCGCTAAAACTACTTTAACACTACTAAAAGACACATCCAGTTCATCAGCCATCATTTGAGCCAGCGAAGTTATAATCCCCTGTCCCATCTCAATCTTTCCTGTAAAACAGTTTACCCTCCCGTCTTCAGCAATATGAAGGAATGCATTGAAATCTTTAGGTAAAGACCTTCGCTGTTGATCAGGCCCCGCGAGTAATTCCAAAGGATTCCATGCTTTGAAAAAAATGAAAATACCTCCACCAAGACCCTTTAAAAAGTCCCTTCTTTTTATCCCCCGACGCACCTGGGATACTCGCGAAACTGGGTTGCTTGCTTCTGTCTTTTTCATGATTATTTCAATTTAGAGATAAATTATCCAGTTAAATTTAAAATCTGTCTCACTAACCTGTTTTGTATTTATTAATCAAAAGGAAAATGGTTATATGTTTGATTTATATTAAACATCTTTAAAAAAATTTTCCAGTTTCAATCCTGAAAAATCCACCCGGATGATTTTGTTCCCTTTACCTGGAAAATCAGACTTTTTTCAGCGCGTCTAAAACCCTCATCGGTGTCATTGGCAAGTTGTAAAGAATGGCTCCTGTAGCATCAAAGATCCCACTTGCGATGACTCCCCCCATCCCGATGATTGCAGGCTCTCCTCCGCCATGAGCAGGCTGATCTTTCCTGTCGAGTATCACGGTATCAATCTTTGGAACCCAGGAAAACCGGGGAATTTCATATGTGTCAAAATTCCGGTTATGCATGTTCCCCCCCTCGAACTGAATCTCTTCAGTTAGTGCATATCCCATCCCCATGGTAATGCATCCTTCCATTTGCAGTGTAGAACCCTGAGGATTGACACAAAGACCCATATCCTGTGCACAAGCCACGCGTAGCACCTGTACATGGCCAGTATTTTCATCCACTTTTACCTCTGCCATGAATGCCACCCAGGTTCCAACATCCGTTCCACATGCAATACCATATCCTCTTCCGCTGGGACCAATTCCAGGTGTATATCCAAATTTATCAGCAACTGCTTTAAATACGGTAATCATCCTCTCATCCTTCAGGTTCTTAAGACGAAACTCCAGGGGATCAATCCCTGCCCTGGAAGCCATCAATGTGATCTGTAACTCCCTGGCATAAGTGTTCGTATTATTTCCGGGGGCACGCCATGGCCCAGTAGTAAAGGGATGTACAGGAGGATCCCCGGTTCGTTGGTCATAATCAGTTGTTCTGACATGGGGGACATCATATATAGTTTCCGATCCCCTAGAACCGGCATAATAAACATTAAAATCCCAGAAAGTAATTTTGCCAGCCTTGTCGATTCCCGAGTTGATCTTAACCACAGCAGCCGGCCTGAGTGTGTCGTAAAAGAACTCTTCTTGCCTGGTCCACAGCAACATTACAGGTTTTCCGGTCATCTTTGCAATCCTGGCTACTTCAACAGCCTGTGGATTGTCGCCTTTACCACCAAAACCTCCACCCACAAAAGGAGTAATCACCCTCACCTTTTCTAATGGCAAATCCAATTCACGAGCAATATTTTCCTGTGAAAGGAATGGTGTTTGATTGGAAACCCACACAGTAATATGATCGCCATCCATCATGGCTGCGGCCACATGAGGCTCAATTGGGGCATGTGCCACATAACTGTTATAAAATTCTGATTCAATAATTGTTTCTGAAAGCTGCCTGCCGATTTCAATATCACCCATTTTTCTGACCACTCTACCCTTTTTACCCGATTTCAGAAAGTGATTAAAGATATTTTTATCATTAACCGGCATCTCATCAAATGTATACTCTGCTTTCACTTTAATGATCGCCTCATCAACCTTGTCACGGTCTTCGTGCAGGAGTGCAATGAAATTCCCATCACGTACTACCTGTATACCTCTGATTTTTTCAGCTTCGGATACATCGGCAGACACAAGTTTAGCTCCATGTGATGGTGGCCTGAGGATCCGTGCATATACCATTCCCGGAATTTTTACATCACCCGTAAATATTGCCTGTCCTGTGACTTTTAAGTGTGAATCCTGCCTCATATAAGGTTTGCCTATAATATTAAATTCCGAAGAATTTTTCAGAACAGGTTTTTCCTTCAGATACCTTTCAATTTTTTTGCCTTTTGTCAGTTCAGCGTATCTTACTTTTTTCTTTTTATTCAACTTATCGCTTATAATCCCATTTTTCACTTCAAGCTGTGATACAGGTATACCAAGCTGTTCGGAACCCATCTGCAATAAAACTATTCTGGCTTCAGCTGCTGCAGCCCTCAGGTAAGGACCGAATGTGCGTATTGAAGTCGAACCCCACGTACCTTCATCATAAGGACATAGGTATGTATCTCCCATAACCATTTTAACACTTTCCATTGCAACTTCCAGTTCATCGGCCATCATCTGGGCAAGGGCAGTAATCGGACCTTGTCCCATTTCAATCTTACCGGTATAGCAAGTTACCGTACCATCTTCGGCAATATGGAGAAAAGCATTATAGTCTTTTGTCAATGATCTTTCTTGCCAGACTGTCATTGCCTTCAGACTAAATGCTTCCCATGGTTGGAAAAAGATAATTATCCCACCTCCAAGAATCTTAAAAAAGTCTCTCCTCAGAATTCCTGAATGATTCCTGGGACGGACCGATTCCTGCATGTTTGATTTTACCTTTTTCATTACGTCTTCCCTCCCTCCATTTCTTTAGCAGCTGTCTGGATAGCTTTGATGATCCTTACATGAGCCCCGCACCGACAAAGATTTTCCTCCATTCCCTTTATGATGTCCTGTTCAGATGGTTCAGGATTTTTAATCAATAAACCAACAGCATTCATTATCATGCCAGGAGTACAGTACCCGCATTGTAAAGCATCGTGCTCAACAAAGGCTTTTTGCACCGGATGCAGTGTGCCATTTTTTGAAAGTCCTTCAATTGTGACAAGCTTTTTATTAGCTACATCACTTACCGGTAACATGCAGGATCTTACAGCTTCCTGATCGAGTAATACGGTACATGCTCCACAAAAACCCATCCCACAACCATATTTTGTACCTGTTAACCCGAATTTTGTCCTCAATACCCAGAGAAGAGTAGAATTAGGATCAATGAGAACTTCAGTTTTTTTTCCATTTAAGGTGAATCGAATTATTTCTTCCATATTTATAGAATTTGATTGACTTCATTTAAATATTCCTCCCTGGTATCAATGTCCCTGAGAATGCCGTCATAAGCCACTTCCACTTCAAGAACTTCACCGGGGAATTTATGTGCAAGGGAGCGAAGGCCTTGCCGGGCATCAAGTTTTTCTATTTCTTTCCTGAACTTCAGGTCAACCAGGATAGGATGTCCGCGTTTCTTATTATACACAGGGATTAAAATTCCCTTCCTGGATAGGACATATGCCTTGATAACTGCTTCCACCACCTTTTCATGTATCATGGGCTGGTCTCCGAGAAAGATCATTACTGCATCTGAAGTATCAGGCAACGATCTGAATCCACATTGTATTGATGAGAGCATCCCCTGTTGAAATTTATCATTATAACAATGCTTGATAGGTAGCCTGTTAATCACTTCTAAAATCTCATCCCTGCCGGATCCCAGCACAACCAGTATATTTTTAATCCCTGAAAAAGTAACATTTTCAATCACAATTTCAATCATGGTTTTGCCCCGAAAAGGCAAAAGAAGTTTAGGGGCTTTCATCCTTTTTGATTCACCTGCTGCCAATATAATTCCCCAGATTTCAGGCATGTTCGTGTTATTTATTATTTCTGACAAGCACTAGCTCTGCAGCAATACTTACAGCAATTTCCTGAACCGTCTTTGACTGGATCTCCAACCCGATTGGAGCATGGATTTTCTCCCATTGCTGAGGAGAAGCCCATCCTTCCTGGATAAAGTCATTTTTCATCAGGGCAATTTTGTTTTTGCTACCAATCATTCCAATATAACGTGCTTCTGAATTTATGCATGGTTTTAATGCTTCCGAATCATCTTTATGACCGCGCGTCACAATAACAATATAGGTATCCTGCTTTTTCTTTATCTCCCTCATAGCCTTACCAATCTCATCGACAATAATGTGGTTGGCTTCTGGCAGGTTCACCGGATTTGCATATTTGTCCCTGTCATCTATAACCGTGACCTCAAAATCAAGAAGCTTTGCAATGTGGGTCAGGGCCTTTCCGATATGTCCAGCACCAGCAATAACAAGATGAAAAGGGGGAAAGACAGGTTCAAGGAAAAAAAGAATATCCTTTTCTTTTCCAGGGATTATCTTGTAATCATCATTCCTTCCTGAAGATAATATTTTTTCAGCCTCCTCCTCTGTTTCCTGAATATCCTTATGAGGGAGTGCATTCTTCCCCTTTCCTGTAACCCAGTAGCGATGGATAAGAACCTTTTCTTCATTCATATTCCTGACCATAGTGACCAGTACACCTGGAATTCTGTTTAATAGGGATTTGTGCATCTGCTCAAAAACGTTATAATGATCACCGGGTGATGCATCCACAAGAACATTTATAGTTCCTCCACAGATGGCTTCTTCCTTATGTGAAATATCCTGATCCAGGTTGAAGTGATAATGGCCTGATTCTTTGGTTTGAATGGCTTTCAAAGCTAATTTTTGTACTTCGCCCTCTAATATTCCCCCTCCCACTGTACCAGTTAAAAGACCTTCCGGACCAAATAATGCCGAACTACCTGGTTTCTGGGGCGTTGAACCATCAACACCTGTAACAGTTGCGAGAACCAGAGGATCAGTCTTCCTGTCCAAAATTTGAAAATAAATATTTTTCATGTCAGGGAAATAGCCTGGATTAACATGAGGCATACAATATCAATAGCTTTGGATTTCATGGTAATATCTCTATATTACCCTGTAAAGAGTCAAAAAACCCAGGCACAGTATAAAGAACAGCGGAGCCCATCCATATCTGAATGCCAGGGAAAGTTTTTTATTTCCCAGGATAGGAATAGACTTCAAATACCTGTCAGCAAGGAAAAATCCTAGTGGTACAGTGAGCATTGAAATAATAACTGCCACCGGGGACGTAGCTATAGAAAGAGGTACCTGGGTGGAAGGGTAAAGACAAGCCGGAATACCTGTAATCATTCCAACGGTCGGAAACAGCGAGATAGCTATTACCGCAGCTCCACCACCTGCAAAAAAGCGTGAAGATCCTTTCTTGAAAAACCGGTCCCGCAGGAGTAAAATCATTACCATGAAAGCGAGAATCTCAGTAAAAAAAGCAAACATCGGGTTTGCCACGGACCCACTGATAACAGGTGTGGAAAGTAACCACGCATCAAGCAACTTGAAGAGACTTACAATAATAAGCAGGATTACCAGTGATAAGAGCCTTTTTGTAGCTGTCCAAGCAAAGGCCATATAAAAAAAGGCAAGACCAGTCATGATTGCTCCTGAATAAAGTACGGCACATTTATGGAGCCACATGCCCATCATTACTTCAGATAATCCCCAGATTGAACCCAGGGCCAGGATGACATTTATGTGTGAATCAAGAATTTTTTTGTTCATCATGATGAAATTGAATTAATATTTAAAAGAATAGATTGATTCTTATTCAATA
>CAZKMG010000083.1:0-12481 GCA_964553465.1 uncultured Bacteroidaceae bacterium | reverse complement strand
TAGACTCCTCTTTCTTTTTCGCCATCAGCCAGATTCTGAAGGCTGAACCAATAATCATCACGATCATTGTTATCATGGCCCCCAATTCGTGTTTTACAAATACGGGTAAAATATCACCTCCCTCCGGGTGTTCAGTAAACAGTTGTCCGGTAGACCAGGCAGCGATTGCCGCTAATGTCCCCAGCATCATAAGGTAAAATCCGGTCTTTGAGAGACATTTTTCACTTTTGAAGATAAGAGAAGCGGCATCGGCGATAAAACCAAAAATAATAAGTGCAATGGGGAAGTGCACAATTATCGGGTGCAGGTGTTCTGTATTAACCATAATATTAAAAATTGGATGGTTTATGCATTAAGATCCTTTTGGCAATTGTAATATCGTTGTTAGTTAATCAAATGTAACAATTTCAGAGATATAAATAACGATTACGGAATATTTTGCTTTGCAATTAGGGAATGATTATTATTTTAAATACACCATTAATTTAAATCGCTACACTTCATCTGATTAACAACTTTATTATACATTTTTGTTAACAGTGGTAATTAATAGTTAAAAATGATAATTAGTGATTTTACAGTTCGTTATAATCAAGAGTTTGCGATGAATGGCACTGAACTGGAATTTAAAATGGGATGTGTTTTTTAGAAGAACCTCTGTTTATTTTCTGAAATTCCTCACACAAATAATCTATCCCGGTAAAAAAGCTATAAATTTCTTGATAACCTTACCTGTAATTTTTTATCAAATAAAGGAACGTTTTTCCACCTTAGTTTTCATGCCATTTTGCTCCGGTGGGACGTGGTCAATTTACTCCGACCAATTGTGGTCTATGGCACTGGTTTTCCCAATATATTCATGATATATGATTTAATTCATAATTCTTAATTTTCCTCTGGTCACCCCGTCACCCCGTCACATCGTTACATCACCTGTAGGTGGAATGATTTTTTAAAACCATAGTGATTGACTATGGAATAAATTGTATATTAGTTCTGATAAAAGTATCATTAGATAACCCCTTGCAGTTAACTACAAGTCTTAAAGTTGTATAATAAATAAGCTAGTGCCAATTAATATCAATAGAATTAGGGACACATTGTCGTTCTTTAAAATGAAACACGCCAGATTTCAATTAGTGCGAATATTTAATCTTGTAAAAAAAAAGGAATTACACGAAAATCCATAAAAGGTACTGGGTGGAAGCCGAAAAACCTAAGAGTAGGCACTAAATTAAATTATTTAAAAAATGAAGTATTTATTAAGAACATTTGTAATTAGTGCGTTAATTGCATCGAGTATGCAAACACAAGCACAAATGAAATTTGGTATAAAAGCCGGGCTGAACATAAATAATATCAGCCAAAATTTCAAAGAAAGTGACTGGAAATTTGATACTAAAATGCGTCTGGCATACACCGTTGGTGCAATAGTTGATTTCGGATTAAGTGATGCTTTAAGTCTTCAATCTGGTTTAATGTTGTCCAGCAAAGGATTTAGTTATAGTCTCGAAGATGCGTGGGGAGAAGGTTATGAAGGATATGACAGGGCTATTTTTAACTATCTTGAAGTTCCAATTAATTTTACTTATAAAAAAAATGATTTTCAAATCTATGCAGGTCCTTATTTAGGTATTGGAATTAGTGGTAAAAACAAGTGGGATGTTACTGGTGATGGAGAGAGTGATGCAGATGAATACAAGATTAAACCTGTTTTTGGAGAAGTTGGTGAAGGAGACATAGGTGAAGATGAAGAAGCTTTTAACGCTTTAGATTATGGATTAAATTTTGGAGTTGGTTATCAAGTTGGTCCAATATTAATTAATGCTGGATATTCACTTGGTTTAGGAAACTTAACACCAGCATATGAAGGAGATGATGGTGATCCCAAAGATTATAAAATTTCTAACAGGGTTATAACTCTTTCTGCAAGTTACTTCTTCGGAAAATAATTTAACTGGCTCTGGCTTCAGCTCATACGTCTTAGGGGATTTAGTGGTAAGGCAAAGTGCATCTCTCACAGCAAGTTCTGTGACAGGTGATACAAATGCTGCTCTTAATTCCCCTACGGCGCGATGTCGCAACCGTTCCAGCCAATTCAGAAACACCGGTGAAGATAATTTTAATATCCATTGGAACGTGGGGAGATATTGAACCTTTTTTAGCAATAGGAGAAATATTGAAAGAAAAAGATCATCATATAATCTGCGCTTTCCCGGGGAAATAGTTAATATCAAAGCACTAATTTTGTAAAACAAAGTTGATTGGAAAATGATAAATTACTTTAACTGGTTTTCCACCCTGTTTTCCTGGTGTCCACAGCGGTGAAGACAAAATTACTCTAAGTGCTTCCTTATCAAGTGATGGGTCGACAGGTCCTAAAACAATTACATCACTAACCTTACCCTTTGCATTTACAACGAATTGAACGATTACTTTTCCACTAATGCCATTTTCAGCCGCTAAGGCAGGATACTTCAAGTTTTCTCTAATATATTTACGGAATTCCACGGTAGGATCGCCACCATTAAATAAGGGCATGTCATCAACAGCTATAAATATTTCCTCATCCGAAAATTTCTCTTCGTTATCAATAAAAATAAAATTATTAAATTTTGTATTCTGATCGGCTTCAACATTAAAATCGAATGGTTCATCTATGTTCACATCGTTGTCAACTAAATGAATAATCTCAGCAATTTTTTGTTGTGGAAGAGGTTCCGTTTTCGGATTAACACGTGGTGTAATTATAATTTCTTCGACCTCGTACGAAGTTTCGATATTCAATCTTCTATTTTCAGTTGCCTTGGGTTTTGTCGTCCAATCGAACGCAAAAAGTATTAGAGAAAGACTGAGTAAAAGACCTATCTGAAAAAACAATCCAATGTTTTTCTCCAGGTTAGCTTTATTAGATTTCTTGATTTCCATATTGTTTTATGTTTTGCAGGTTTAGAAATATTAAATGATCAATACATTTTTTAAAAGTATTTCCTTTAAATATTTTTCATTTTCATCCAAAAACAATTTAAACACAATGAACATCATCAGTTCATATTCAATCAATATCAAAATCAACACATCAAAGAACCATATATATATATTTTAAAGCAAAAACTGAACCAATGTTGACAATCATAATCTCTTTTATCCTGAAAAGAAATTAAAATTTTAAGGTTAAATAGTGCCCGGTAACTTAACGGTATTTATGACCACTAATGTTGGTCATTTGACAGGTATCATTCAATAAAGAATCTGGGAAGGTGTTTTGCAAGCATTCAATTTACTTCGAGTATCTTGTTTTTCCTTTCAGTTTTTGTCGCTCAACCAGTCGAGTCTAAACCTCTCCAGGGGCCTTTCAGCAAAATCGTAGACATTAGTCGATCGGGTTCCATTTATATACGAAAGATAGAAGACTTAATCATCGGATTACTCCCATTTGAGTTTCGCCATACGGATACCATCTAATTCTGGAGTGGTTGTTGCAATATAATATTGATCATCTATTAAAATAATTTCCGGTGCTGCTATGGGCAACCTGCATACAACCCTACTATCATCCTCGACACCAAAATACATGGGATTAGGAGAGGCATAAACCGTAGTCTGGCTATCCGTTCCGTATTGTTGGGTGACGAACAAATAATATAAATCATGTTCTGGCAGATAAATAACATGCGGACACTCATCGGAAAATTTTGAGCTATTTGATTTGTAGGCCGGTGTATCAGCAACTTTCACTGACTCACTCCAATCTTTGAGATTTAATGAGGTTCTACAGAATGCCCATCCTTCATTAACAGGATCAGGCAAATGGCTGGTATAATAACAATAGTATGTGTTTCCTCTTTTCATAACCATGGGATCTCTTGCAGTGTTGGTGGTCCATTCGGCATAAGGGTGTTCAGTAAACAGATCCGGTTGACCATTACCACCTAGTACACGATTGAAATTTTTCCCATCCAAACTTTTTGCTAAACATATTCGTCTCCAATCTCCGTAGAATAAATAGTACGTCTCATCTTCCTTTATGATATAAGGGGATTGCATGCCTCCGGGTGTTTCACCGAGCCTGGGGTCTGCCACCCATTTTATGCCCTGCGGTTTCCAGTGAGTTGCAGTTAAAGATACTCCTTCCCATCCATATAAAAAGCGAGTAGTGTGAGCAGAACCAGGGAAGTTGGATTTTCGGATACAAGACCACAGTTGCCAGGTTCCATCTGCGGCTTGCCAGATTCCAAAATCTACAGGTTGTTGTTGATCTGAATTGTACATACCCAAATCCGGATTGTCAGCGATACGCCACCAATCTCCATCTATGAAAGGAACAGGTATTTTTTTGGCATCTTGCCCTTGCATAATAACTCCCACTGTCAAGAATAAAAATAAAACACTTAATTTTTTCATGAACTATTTTTTTTGAAAGTTGCTATTGTTGTAATGACTATTACATAAATACATGGAATGCTGGGTAAATGGCAAGTTGACGTATTACGAATCCGCTGACTTTTCGCTTTCGCTAAATATAACAACAATTACACAAAACATAAAAGTCACTGACATACTTCGGTTTTTCCTTTCAGCTCCTGCTGCTCTGCCGGTCGAGTCATAGACACTTCAAAGGTATTACAGCAAAATCGACCACATCTTTCAATCGAAGTTCCGTTTTTTATTTGAAAGATGGAATACTTAATCAATCAAGTGTTCAGCAGTCCTGGAAGACTTCACCTATCGGGTTTTTTCCTTTCGATCCATAAACTAGTTAGATATTTTCTAAATGAAGCACAACCCGGGAGTATCAGTTATTGAATTATCTTTTTCAGCATAACTTTTGTATATGTGTTAATTTTTCTTTCATAGATTAATCCGCCATCATTTTTAATCATGTGCTGCATATCTTCAGGGTGGCTGAGGCGGAAAACAAGAAGATCCCCTTCTTAATTTACAATGATTTTCAGGGTATAGGTCGTAGATCTGACAGACGAAAATTTGACTTTACAATCAAACACGACTGCTCAACACCAAACCATGTGGCACCGACCGGCATGAACGGTTGATACAAAATTTATCTTTCCGTCAGGTTTTTAATTTCAGTATCGGTCCTCTCAAATGTATTACCGGTTGAAGTTATTCTTTCGGCATCTTTGCTGATCTGTATCCCGATTATCTGATTGCCATCCCGTGAGTTTATGAATTTGGAATTTTCAACCCTAACGTCTTTTGTTTTCCAGCGAACATCGATACCAACACCCTTATTGTCTGATCCGTTATCCTTTATAACGCAGTTCCTGATCAGATTGCGGTTTCCGGCAAAGAAGTCGTCATCATCATCTTTTCTGAATAAAATACCGACTTCCTTATTGTTCTCAATAAGGCAGTTCTGGATCAGGTTATCCGTATCCCTGTGCCCGATGCTGATCCCGAATTTGACATTGTCCTTTAACGTACAATTGTCAACAAAACCATCCGTAACCCCCCAGCAGAAGTAGATCCCCTGACTGTTTCCGTTCGAGATGCAATTTGTAATGACGGGACGCTGTGAACCGGTCCCGGGATGATAGCCAAGATCGGTGTTATTAAGCGCTTTGCAGTTGTCAATATGAATGTCATTGCAGGTCTGCCAGCTGAATCCGTCACCGTCATAATCTTTCGCCGTTACATTCTTAAAATTCCAGTTATTACATTTATGGAGGAATACCGCTCCTGAAAAATTCCCGTTAATGTGTTCGTTTAGTTCTTTATTCCCGTCAAGGATAATGTTTTCAATATTTACATTATCTACACTTTCAGCGGTTAATATCGGGTAAATTGTTGCGGCAGTACATTGTTTATCCAGGTGGAAGTCTTTATCGGCAATTTTATCAAAATAAACAATATCACCGTCGATCCTGGTCACGGTTGCTTTCAATACTTTTATTGCCCATGCCTCTTTTGCAGATGTACGAAGCATAATTCCTCTCCCGGGTTTAAATCCTGAAGGATCCTTTACCTGGACACCAAACTCACCGCCATCGAGGTTCCGGATTATAGGGGTAACAAAGCTTGGGGCCATTTTCAGTACAGTACTTTCTCCCGAGCCCTTCAAGGTAATATTGGGACTAAGGGTTATGGCATTTTCGATATTGTAAACACCCGGCAGGATCTGCAACGTTCCTCCCCCGAGCCTGTTTAAATAGTCAATGCCTGCTTGAATGATTTTATCATCTGTCCCTCTCAAAATCCCTTCCGTTTGCCCGACGGTCAGAGTAAGATGCTGCTTTGTTCTGAGCGGACGATTGGTTTCCTGGATTGGAAGCGATCTGACCTTTTCCCTCTCCTGCCAGTTATTCTGAGCAAAAGAAGTAAGAGGGATCACAGAAACCAATGTTAAAACGGTTGTTATTAATCTAAGCTTTCTCATAGTTTTTCCCTGTTTAAATGTATTTATATTCTGTTTATTTTAGGTTTTATTTGACAATTATAACAATTTATTTTCAGATTCGATTTTCACCCGGAAAAAACGCCCGAATAAATAAATCTTAGCCGAACTTATTGACCACATTCAGTCAACCAGATTATACATAATATAATTAAGCAACAGATACTTAACTCCAGTTTTAGGCGACTAATATGTACCGTAGACTTTGATCAAGGTCACTTGTTTTAACAACTACATGTTGTAAAATGTTTGAAGACACGCATTAATTTTGATTAAATGATGAAATAATTGATACAAATCTGCGAATCATATAATTGAATTAATTTGAAATTTTTTATTTTAGATTTAGTTTCAAATCCCATTCTGGCATCAAGAATAATAAATCAGGTCCTTTTTTGCATAGTCTTTTATTCCTTCATGTCATGAGGTTGGAAATAGCAGCAAAAAAAATAATTTCTGTCCAAACATTGATGAGACTAATACATAGTAATCAAAGAATAAATAAAAAACTAATATAATTTTTATTATACAAAAAAAGAAGCCGTACTATACAGCACAGCTTCTTTTCATACTTTATTTCAAGTTTTTCTTTGAAGTTAATCTTAACTTCCTTACCGTATAATGGATTAAGTAAATAAATTACATGTAACCATCCAGTATTACTCTTTATTAATAACCATCATTTTGTATTAATTCCGGAGCAACATCTATTTCTCCTTGAGGAATAGGCATCAATACTTCGGTTGATGACAATGTAAAAGCCATCCCACTGTTAGCGAAGTAATCATTGATCACGGTGACAGCCCGTCCTGTTCTGACCAGATCAAACCATCGTTGCTGTTCATAAACAAATTCAATCCTGCGTTCCTTTTCCATAGCTAACCTGAATTCAGCCTGATTTGCTATTCTCAGGCTGTCAACAAGATTGTCTGAAGTTTTATCCGGTAATTCGGCACGTGTGCGTATGTCGTTCAGCAAATCAAATGCCTCACCATCAGCTACGTAACCTATTTCATTCAATGCTTCGGCTTTCATCAATAAAACATCAGCATATCTCAATGCTGTAAAATTAACGCCTCCATCACCCGATATACCAACTGTAAAATCCACAAATTTACGTGCGCCCAGATCTTTCTGATAGGTTCCGTCCAATAATTTAATTGAATCCAGGATGCTCCACCTTCTTAAATCATTCTGTTCATAGGCATTTGCCAGATCCCTGGTTGGTACGATGCTCCCATGGCCCACCATACCCCCGGGGAAAATGTCCATGTTGAAAATACCGGGATTAAAAATAGTGGAGTATGAATTCCCTTCACCAATATTTCCGGACAAAAAGTTTACTTCGAAAATGGATTCAGCTAATTGATTATTACCAGCTGAAAACATTTGGCCATAATCTGCTACCAGGGAATAGCCCATTCCCATCACTTCATTCAAAACATTGGATGCAAGTAAATAGTCCTTTCTGGTGAGGTACACTTTTCCAAGCACAGTTTTTGCTGCCCCGCTGGATGCCCTTGATTTATCATCCAAATCTACATCGATTAAAAGACTATCAGCTGCCTTCAGGTCTTTAGTAATCTGCTGGTAAACTTCATTCAGAGGTGTTTTGGTCATATCATATTCTGAAATTGCATTGGGACTTCTGAATGCAATTGTAATTAAAGGCACATCGCCGAATAACCTGACCAGATAAAAATAGAAGTATCCCCTTAAAAACAAAGCTTCACCTTTGAACTGATCTTTCAGATCGTCGCTGAAATCTGCTCCGTCAACTCTCACTAGAATATTATTGCACCTTGAT
This sequence comes from uncultured Bacteroidaceae bacterium, assembly GCA_964553465.1. GTDB lineage: Bacteria > Bacteroidota > Bacteroidia > Bacteroidales > CAZKMG01. The sequence continues at coordinate 4,259 of CAZKMG010000083.1, read as the reverse complement.
ATGCCTTGATAACAAACGGTCCATACAGAATTTACAAAACCATTTGTTGTGGTAATACCGGCTTCATTACACTCCATTTCATTATTAGTGGGAGATGTCCACCAGATCGTATGGTTATCACTCATCAATTCCGATATATACATGAGATTACTTCCACCATGCAAACTTTGAAGTCCTGAATAGACCCCAATCAGTGCAGTTTCAAAATCACCGGAAGTTTTAAAAAATATACCTTCGTTAATCGTGTCTTCTGGTTGTAATGTGATAAAATCTTCACAAGAACAAACAGCAAACACTATGGCAATAAAATAGAATATTATCTTTTTCATGTTAACTATTTTTAAAGTTTTTAAAAGGTTGCTTTCAGTCCCACAGAATATGTACGGGAAAGAGGATAAGTTAAATTGTCATTCCCTGTAGCAACGATATTATCTCCACTGGAATTAGATTCCGGATCAAAACCTGGATAATCAGTAAATGTGTAAAGATTTGCCACATCAAAATAAATCTGTAACCCGGAAAGCTTTATTTTAGATACCCAGTTTTGTGGAAGCCTGTACATAAGATTCACATTTTTGATCCTAACATATGAATTATCAAATATGTTAAGATCGGAATTAGATCCAAATCCATAGGCATAATTATTTCTGATAGCCCTTGGTCTTTTACCGTCTCCCGGGTCACTCTCAGATCTCCATCTGTCACCAACCTTTATCTGGTTCTGAACGCCTGCAGCGTTAACTTGTACCGTTAGTAAAGTTTTTCCTCCGTGAGAAGCATTCATTGAAACATTCAATGTCCAGTTTCCATATCTAAAACTGTTATTAAATCCCCATATATAATCCGGCCATACATCGCCAATAATATACCTGTCATCTAAATTGATTACAGTATCAGAGTCGTCATGATTTTCGAATCTCAGATCCCCCGGCACATTTCTGGGACTTAATTTAGGAACACCTACTAATTCCGATGCATCCATAAATACACCGGTGGTATGCAACACGTAAAAGCTTGAAATAGGATAGCCAACCATAGCAACTGTGGACCCACCAGTTGAAATTCTTTCACCTGCCGTAACTAACTTTAGCACTTTGTTTTTGTTCGCGCTGAATGTAATGTTGCTGTTCCATTGAAATTTATTGATTCTGATATTCTCGGTATTCAGATTAAACTCAAAACCTTTATTTTCAATTTCTCCGACATTCAGCGTAGCACTCGAGAAACCAGAGGCTGAAGGCAGATCGGCCTGGAGGAGGAGATCAACTTTTTTATCATAATAGACGTCGGTAGATAAAGAAATTCTGTTATTAAGAACTGATATATCCAGACCGAAGTTCGTTTGCTTTGATTTCTCCCAGGTAAGATCGTCATTAGATAATGTGCTGGGAACAAGACCAATCACTTTAGCATTATTGGCCACGTAATTGGCTTCTGAAAGCAATGCGATATGAGCATAATTCCCGATCTGGTTATTTCCTGACAGACCATAACTTACTCTTATCTTAAGGGCATTGATAAACTCAATTGGCTCCATGAATGGTTCTTCTGAGATATTATACCCAAATGATATCGAAGGGAAGGTACCCCATTTATTGTTTGCCCCGAACCTGGAACTGCCATCTCTTCTTAAAGTGGCTGTTAACAAATATTTATCAGAGTAAGAATATTGTAATCTGGATATCAGTGACACCATCGACCATTCCGAAAGCGAGTGAGTACCTGAACTTACAATTCCGGCTGAAATATAGGGAATATATTCAGTTGGAAAATCAGCTGCTCCGGCTGATAACCTGTCGTTGCTCTCTTTTTGTTCAGAAATACCAATAATGGCATCAAATGAATGCTTCCCATTCAATAAATATTTATAATTAAGGGTATTTTCATTCAACCAGTTGAACGTTTCGTATTTGGTTGCGGCACCGGTTGCCGGGAAATCGAGGGTTGTCTCACGCGGCACAGCCGAGGTTCTGAATAATTTAATGGTAGTCCCATTGTATTTAACTCCGATGGAAGTCCTGAAAGTTAATCCCTCCAATATTTTGTATTCGAGGTAGTTATTCATCAGAATATCCATAACTTTTCTTTTGTCTGAATATCCGTTGATGACATCCAGTGGATTGGCAAGCCAGCCCAAACCATCAGCCATATCCTGCCTGTCGAAGTATGGTTTGCCATCAGCGTCATACACCGGGATCGTTGGTGATGCTGAAGCAACCATGGTCAGAATACCAGCCTCGCCATAGTGTCCTTCCGAAACTGGCCATCTTCCAGTGCCATACGAACCCATGATGGAAGTACCTATATTCAATTTGTTAGATACTTTTGAATCAATGTTAGCCCTAACATTGAAACGTTTATAATTAGAACTGAGAATAATTCCCTCCTGGTCGTAGTATCCACCAGATATGTAAAATTTGGTGTTCTCTGTCCCATAGGTCGATGAAATCTGATAATTCTTAACCGGGGCTTTTCTAAAAATCACATCCTGCCAGTCTGAATCTACCGTAATAGATTCAGGATTTCTGAATTCCGGCCTCACCCTTTGACTGGCACCTCTGACCTCGTTTGGATCATCAATATTTCCACCAAGATAAACCCAGGCATTGTCGCGTCCATCAGCAACAAATTGTGCATATTCGTGCGAATTCATCAAGTCCAGTTTATGTGCTATTTCCTGTACCCCGTAAGAAACATCGAGATTGATCTGAGATTTTCCCAGTGTCCCTCTCTTGGTAGTAATGATGACCACACCATTGGCGCCTCTTGAACCATAAATAGCAGTTGCCGAGGCATCCTTCAGTATTTCAATGGATTCAATATCAGACGGATTAATGGTTGACAGGGGATTAACCCTGTTCGCAACAGTCCCGGACATTCTGGAGGCTGTAAACATTTCGTATCCATATGTTGCAAAGTCCGAACCTCCTCCACCAGTTCCAATCGGGAAACCATCAACAACATACAGAGGTTGGTTTCCACCGGTGATTGAACTTAACCCGCGGACCAGGACGTTTATGTTTCCTCCCGGAGCACCTGTCGTTTGCGAGATCTGAACTCCGGAAACTCTACCCTGCAACATCTGATCGAAACTTAGTGTTGAGGGTTGAATAATATCATCACCTGCTACCCTGGATATTGCTCCGGTTACATCCTTTTTCTTTTGAGTTCCGTAACCTACAACCACCACCTCTTCCAATGCTGCCAAATCGGGTACGAAACTAATATTAATAACAGTATTGTTTCCAACTGTTACTTTTTGAGAGACATACCCGATAAATGAAAAAACAACTACATTCTCAGGACTGACTCCTTCAAGGGAATATTCACCCCTGTTATTGCTGATCGTACCGATAGTTGTTCCTTCAATGACCACGTTGACCCCAATCAAAGGCCCACCGGTACTGGAATCTGTGATTCTCCCGGTAAGCCTGCCTTGTTGTGCGTATAGACTAATCTGAGCAAACAAAATAAAGCTCAGAATCAGAAATGGTTTCAAAACCATTAGTAATTTTCTGATGCCATATTTTTTAAAAAAGGCATTTAGACTAGTTGAAATTTTCATAAAAGTAAAGAGTTAGGTTAAACAAATAATTTTGATATATAATGAGGATAAAAGAATTCATTATAGAATTGTTTTTGTGAAAATGAATTGATGTAATTATTCCGAAATTTCTCATTTCCTTTTCCCCTCAAATAAAACATTACTTTAATCGTAATTACTTTTAAGAATGTACTTTAACCAGGAATATTTTAAAAATCTCAATGTTAAAATAAAGCTCAGATATGAATCGAAAATTAAAATGCTTGTTAATAAGCCTGAATTAAAAGTAATAAATGTAAATTAAAATAAAAAGTTAATTGCTAAAATTTTAATCAGGGATGTTCGTAATTTGTTTATGTTATTTTATGAATTACCCCGATTGTATATCTTCAAAGTGAGTTGGTAAAATAAATGCATGGATTAAGTTCTGATTTCACTAATTTTTAAGCCGTAAAATGAATCCCCATGCATTAAAAGAGAGGTCCGGAAAAAGGTGTCCGGACCATCAGGCGAAAAACACGGTTTACATTCACTGCAAAGGAAAAAATCAGAATGGGATCAGAAGGCTGTTTTTTAAGTTTTCCACACTGGTAATTGGGATTAATAACTAAGTAGCTCATGAACTTTATTGTAAAGAGCTTTACCCCTGAGGTTCACTGCGATGATTATTCCCTTTTCATCTAGAAGGAAATTCGCAGGAATTGCGGTCACGTCA
>CAZKMG010000082.1:0-12638 GCA_964553465.1 uncultured Bacteroidaceae bacterium | reverse complement strand
AAGAAAAAATAAATTGTTTTACAAATGACATGGCTATATATATAAAAAAAAAGGTTCCAACAGGAACCTTTTTCATTGGAGTTCAAATTTTAAGTTTTTTTTCAATTTCATCGACTTGAAGTCTGAATCTTTTATCAGTTTCCATAAGGTTGTTAACAGTTTTGCAAGCATGAAGCACTGTAGCATGGTCTTTCCCTCCAATCTGAGATCCAATGGAAGCAAGCGAGGATTTTGTTAGTATTTTTGAAAAAAACATTGCCACCTGGCGTGCTTGAACTATTTCTCGTTTTCTGGTACTTGATTGTAAATGATCAACTCCAATGTTAAAATAATTGCAGACAACTTTTTGGATATAATCAATAGAAATTTCTCTTTTGGTATTCTTAATGAGCTTATCAATCATTTCCCGGGTTAAATCAAGCGTAATTTCCTTTTTATTTAACGTCGACTGGGCGAGGAGTGAGATCAATGCTCCTTCAAGTTCCCTGATATTATCGGTGATGTGTGAAGCAATATATTCAATAACATTATCGGGCATTTCAATACCGTCATTGTAAATTTTTTTCTTTAAAATAGCAATACGTGTTTCAAAGTCAGGTGCCTGTAAATCAGCAGATAAACCCCATTTAAATCTGGAGAGCAGCCGTTGTTCAAGACCTTGCAATTCAACTGGTGGCTTGTCGGATGTCAGAACTAATTGTTTCCCTGACTGATGAAGATGGTTGAATATATGAAAAAATGTATCCTGGGTTTTCTCTTTACCAGCAAATTCGTGAACATCATCAATAATAAGAACGTCTATCATCTGATAAAAATGCAAAAAGTCGTTCTTATTATTATTTCTGATGGAATCGACAAACTGGGTCTGGAACTTATTTGCATTTACATATAAGACGGTCTTTTCAGGATTTTGTTCTTTCACTTCGATGCCAATTGCTTGTGCAAGATGAGTTTTTCCTAAACCGGATTCACCATAAATCAGGAGTGGATTAAAAGCTGTACCACCAGGATTATTAGCAACTGCAAATCCAGCAGACCTTGCAAGCCTATTGCATTCTCCTTCAACAAAATTGGTAAATGAATAAGAAGGATTCAGTCTGGGATCAATCGTTAGTTTTTTTATCCCAGGGATAACGAAAGGATTTTTTATGGATACTTCATCAGGGTCTAAGGGAACAGAAACAGGTTTATTCTTAATCTCCTTATTATTTTTCGCAGGAAATTTGACAGTATACGGCTTACTTTCATTAAAATTACTATTTTGCATCACAACACTATATTCAAGTTTAGCGTCATGACCTAATTCCTTTCTTAAAACTTTTTTAAGAATATCAATATACTGCTCTTCCAAATACTCATAGAAAAATGGACTTGGAACCTGAATGGTTAATATGTTGTTATCAAGTTTAAGAGGAACAATTGGTTCAAACCATGTTCGGTAACTAATTGAGGGCACATTGTCTTTTATTACTTTAAGACAGTTATTCCAAACACGTTGATGCATTATTTCAATTTACTTTCTGGTTAAAAATAGTTCAATAAAAGTTGATTTGGATAAGCTAAGGTTACGAAAAAAAAAATAAAAAAAAAACATTTTTTTACTTGATTTATTTTAAAAAGATATATGGGTTTTATTTTCAACTGATTAAGAAGTGAAAAAAAATTAAAAAAAATTAAAGTGTTGATATACAATCAAATAAACAGTTTTTATATTAAGAAATTGTTGCTTAATCATTTAGTCATCTTATATTAATTAATGGATTAATTAATATAAGATTTTAGAAAAATTTAATCAATAGTAAAACGTATTTTGTCAAAAAAATAATCGTTGATATTACAAGATGAACCCCAAAAAAAAAAGTTGAAATTAGATTTATTTTGATTGTTTCTTGTCTTTATTCCCAAAAATTGAGAAATGAACATAACGTTTAGGATTATTTTTCAGATCATCAAGAAGGATCGCAAGATTTGCAGTTGCTGATTCGAGATTATTATACAAGGAATCACTGGTTGCCAGCAATCCAAGACTTCCTTTTCCTTCATTAATACCAAGGAGTAATTGCTGGGTTTGATTAAAAGTTTTATCCATATTTGAAATAACATTCTTGAGATTAGATTTTGCAACAGAATCAGTAATCTCCTGCATGTTTAAAAAAACTGTATTTAGTTTTTCTTTGTTATTACTCAGGATTTTTGTAAAAGCTTCTAAATTATCAATGGTTTGAGATAGTTTCCCTTCGGGTTTCAGTTGAACTGCAAGAGAGCTGGTTGATTCCTGGAGGGCACTTATGATCTGCCTGAGTTTTATTTGGGAATTAGGATCTAATATTGAATTTAAAGCTGATATAAGAGAATCTAAACTGATCATTGCCCTTTTAGCTTCATCTGTGAGTGGGGTAAGTTCTTCCTTTAAACTTGAAAGCATATCCAGTTCAACTCTTGAGGAGAGGGTATCCCCATAGCTGGCAGCAGCTTTTTCAGAGGAGGGGAGAATACGGAGTGCTCTATTTCCCATCAAATCAGCACTAAACAATTCAATAACCGAGTTCTTAGGTATGGTGATTCCCTTGTTAACTGCTAATGCTACAAGTATTTCATTATATTTATGCCGGTTAAAATCAATGTCATTAATTACGCCTACTTTCATTCCACTGATGTAAATATTCCCTGACTGTTTTAATCCAAAAATATCATTGAATACTGCATAATATACATCAGTTCTTTTAAGAACATTTTTCCCTTTCAAGTAATTAATCCCAAATATTACTAATGCGATAGTAGCAAGTACAATAAACCCAATCTTTGCTTCGGTGCTTATTTTCATTTGTTTAAAAATTATTTATTACGATCAAATGCCTTTCTTTTTGTAGACAGGAATTCATGATTTCTTTCAAAGGGACCGGTAAGACAGAATTGAACATAGTGGTTTTGAATTTATATATGTTGAATCCATGCTCTTTCCATTATCTTACTTATGTGATAATTCTTTTGCCTCATCCAAAGGTATAATTTTTCGGTTTTGTATTGCAATTATAAATGCATCAGAATATTTATCTCGAACTTTTTGTAAATCGTTGCTGGCCTCTATATAAGTAGCATAATTCCCAATAGCATATTTATACCAGTTTCCCGAATTAAACTCTTCCGGATTTGCGTATCCGGAGAAAGCTATATCATCAAGCTTGATCTGGGTTTTTGAGGAAAACAATTGTAGTTTATAATATACATTATGCATATTGGGTTTACTGTCCTCTTTTGAATTTTCAGGATTCTCCTTATTTAGTTGAGTTGTAAATGCGGAACTGTTTTCAATTTCCATCTTATATTCTTTAAAAGCTCTGAAGATTGCTGATGCCAGATAGTCTTGCCCAAGCTCGGAAATAAGATATTTTTCTTCGTCAGGGTGTGTGATAAAACCAGATTCAATCAAAACACTGGGCATACTGGTTCGCCAGAGAACCAGAAATCCCGCCTGTTTTACACCTCTGTCTTCTCTTCTTGCCTTATCCTTGAATTGATGCTGGATCTTATCTGCAATATTTAGACTCTGATTAAGATGGGTTCTTTGCATTAGGCTGAAAATAATATAAGATTCTGTTGAATTAGGATCAAATCCTTCATAAGTTGTACTGTAATCATCTTCAAGCAGGATTACAGAATTCTCCGCTTTTGCCACTTCAAAATTCATTTCATTTTTATCCTCTCCCATTACGTAGGTTTCTGAACCATATACATATTTTTTTACATTTGCATTTGCATGGATACTAATAAAAAGATCAGCTTTGTTCTTATTTGCTATTTCTGCCCTCTCAAACAAGGGTATAAAAATATCCCTGTCACGTGTATAAATAACTTTAACATCAGCGAAATTTTCTCTAATATATTTTCCTAATTTTAGAGCAATTCCAAGGGTGATATCTTTTTCTTTAGCTCGTGAACCAATTGCACCTGGGTCATTACCACCATGCCCTGCATCAATTACTACTGTAGTAACTTTATTGATGAGGGCAGGATCTCCTTCTGCATTACTTTTTAATGGTACACTAAAAAAAAACAGGACCAGAATAAGAATAGTATGAGTAATACGTTTAAATTGTTGACAATTCCAGTTAACTAATGATCCCATTCTTACTGAATTTAATTAGTTTTGGTGTTCCATCTTAAAAAACAATCTTGGTACAAAAATAGTATAATTAACTTGCATAAAAAACCACATATAGCCCTTATTCTTTCAACAATATTAAGTGTTTTCAACATTCTTGCTTTTTCTCAGAATATTGATACGCTAATACATACGATTCCCAAAATGATTGATACTACGCAGTTTCATTTGCTGGAATTATCTGATAGTTTGAAAAAGGAAGGTGAAGATACAACCCTAGTTTACTCAGGTGACTCATTATTATACCAGCTTCCTTTATCGGATTCACTTATAAGGGATTCTATCAAAACGAATAAAAAAGTTGGAGAAGATATTAGCTCGATGGTTAATTATACTGCTGAAGATTCTATAAATATTTCAATGGGCCCTGAAGGCACAAAAGTGTTTCTTTATGGTAATGCTAATGTGACCTATGAAGAAATTGAGCTAAATGCTAATTACATAGAGTTTAATATGTCTAACAATGAAGTTTTTGCAAGAGGAACTCCTAATGACACTTCGGGTGTTATGGAAGGCTTACCTGTATTTAAAGACGCTTCTGAGACTTTTAATACCCATACAATTAAATATAATTTTAAAACTAAAAAGGGATATATTGAGACTGTTAAAACAAAACAGGAGGAAGGATATCTACATGCAGAACAAACCAGAAAGGATGAATTCGGACATATTCACATGAAAAACGGGAAGTATACAACCTGTGAACTGGATCATCCTCATTTTTACATTGCTCTTACCAAGGCAACCTCAATTCCGTCAGATAAAATAGTATCAGGACCAGCCTATCTTGTAATTGAGGATGTGCCGATACCAATTGGACTACCATTTGGTTTTTTCCCAAATAAGAAAACTAACACTTCCGGAATCCTTTTACCTGAATACGGAGAGGAAATTTCTCGTGGTTTCTATTTCAGGAATGGAGGATACTATTGGGCAGTGAGTGAACATATAGATTTGAGATTTACAGGAGACATCTATACAAACGGTACTTGGGGAGCCAGGATTGCATCTACATACCGTGTCAGATATAAATTTAACGGTAATTTTAATGTGCGGTATTATCAGAATATTTCTGGTGAAAAAGGTTTGTCAAATTATTCCAAATCAACTGATTATTCTATTGCATGGTCCCATAACCAGGATGCAAAAGCTAATCCAAACCTCCATTACGGGGCAAGTGTAAATATTTCGACCAGGAGATTTGATCGTAATCACAGCCTTTTAATTTCAAATGCCCTAACGAATACAAAACAATCAAGTGTTTCCTTTCAAAAGAATTGGGCTAATACACCCTTTAATCTCACTGCAAGCGCCAATCATTCACAAAATAGCAATACAGGCAACGTTGATCTGAATCTGCCCAAGATTTCATTTAATATGAACAGAATTTATCCGTTCAAATCTAAAAACTCAATAAAAGACAGATGGTATAATCAGATCCAATTGAGTTATTCCAGCTTTTTTGATAATCGGATATCTACGGTTGACACTTTGCTGTTTACCAGCAGGGTTTGGGAAAATATGAATACCGGATTTCGTCACGAGATTCCGATAGCATATAATTATAAACCAAAAAGAATTAAGAATTTTACGATTTCTCCTGCATTGACATATTCGGGTGTGGCCTATCCAAGTTATATTGAAAAACGAAGAGAACTCTATACAGATACATCCACTTCCTATTATTACACTGTTACTGATACGATTAGGAAGTTTTCTTATGCTCATTCTTATCGACCTTCAATTAGTTTTGGACTGAATCCAAAAATATATGGAATGTACACCTTTAAGCCCGGATCCAAAATTCAATCCATCCGTCATGTAATGTCCCCGAGTGTATCTGTATCTCTTATTCCTGATATGTCAAAGTTGACACCTAACTATTATCGGGAGCTCAAAGATGAAAATGGTGATTTACTGGAAACTTATTCGATTTTCAGTAATGGAATGTTTGGGACTCCTTCTCTTAATAGCAGATCCAGGACAATGTCGGTTAAGCTGAGAAATACGGTGGAAATGAAAGTTGTTCAGGAATCTGATACCTCATCAAAGGTAAATAAAGTCAAACTGCTGGATAATTTTGATTTCACTTCTTCTATGAATTTTGACGATAGTATTAAATGGAGTCCTATATCTATAATTGCAAACACTTCAATATTTAAAGGTAAATTAAGAATTTCCATGAGAGGAAGCTTTGATCCATATGCCCAGGATTCCCTTTTTCGAAGGATTAATAAGTCTGAATTTAGTAAATCGGGTAAAATTGGCAGGCTTACGAATGCAGGATTATCAACAGGATTTAATTTATCATCCAAACAAGGAAAGCAAGAAGAAGAATCCAGTCAGGAAACTGCCGAAGCACCCTCGCTCGATGCATCTAATCAGATTAATCCTAATTATGATAATGTTGATCAGGGATATACTATGGGTTATGTTGATTTTGATGTACCATGGACATTCAGGACAGATTATAACCTGAATTATTCAAATTTCGGAAATCAACGTAGAATTATCCAAACTCTTCGTTTCACCGGAGATTTTAGCCTTACACCAAAGTGGAAAATTGGTTTTAATACTGGATATGATATTAAATCCAAGAAGATTACAACTACTAATCTGAGTATTTACAGAGATCTGCATTGTTGGGAAATGAGATTGACTGCTGTTCCTTTTGGAATCTATAAAAGTTTTAATTTCCAGATAAATGTTAAATCATCGGTTTTAAAGGATCTGAAATATGATAAGCGGATCCCATGGCAGGATAAATTTTAATAATTAATTAATAAATATGAAATAAGCATACAAGAATCATTATTCTATATAACTACATTCATAATTATTTTCTAATTTGATCTAGACAATAATTGAAACCTAAAATTAATTCCATGAAAATGAAAAGAATTATTCAGAGTGAAAAAGCACCTAAAGCAGTTGGTCCATATTCCCAGGCTGTTGAGGTAAATAACTTTGTATTTATTTCAGGACAATTACCTCTTGACCCTGTAAGTAATAAAATAGTTGCAGGAGGAATTACCGAACAAACTGAGCAGGTTATGAAAAATATTGGAAGTATATTGGAGGAAGCAGGTTGTAACTTCCAGGATGTGATTAAATCTACATGTCTTCTTAAGGATATTTCAGACTTTAAGGCCATGAATGATGTTTATAGTAAGTATTACACAAAGGATCAGCCGGCAAGAGCAGCATTTGCTGTAAAAGATTTACCATTGGGCGCTCTGATTGAAATAGAAACAATTGCAGTAAGTCCCCCTGATTCCTGTTGTTAACAACTGATATTCCGCCAATTAGGTTTACTTTCCTAAAAAAGTAAAACCTATTAAGGTATCCTTTGAAATGCAATGATTTAAGTTTTTTTACCAGGCAGTAAGAAATACAGAGCTTTCTTTACCTACAATGAAAAATTAGAATTGGATTAAATAAAAAGAATAATAACCTATACCATGAATTAATTGGATTTAGGTTTAAATAAATAATAACAACAACTTATCTTATTCAGCCTTGATTTCAAAAGAAATTTCCACTTTTACTTCCCGATGAAGTTTAATAGTAGCTGTATATTTACCAACCTCTTTAATAAGTTCCTGTTTAATTAAAATATTCTTACGGTCAATATCAAAACCCTTTTCTGATAATGCTTCTGATAGTTGGATAGTATTGACGGAACCAAAGATCTTTCCTTTTGTACTGGCTTTTGCACCGATCTCAAGCGATATTCCTTCAAGTTTCTCTGCAATTTGGATGGCTTCTTCCCGAATTTTAGCTTCTTTATGAGCCCGCTGACGCATAATTTCTGCATGAATCTTTCTGGCTGAAGGTGTTGCATTAATGGCATATCCTTTTGGAATCAGAAAATTGGTAGCATATCCATTCTTAACATTGACAATGTCATCTTTTGATCCCAAATTAGTTACATCCTGTTTTAAAATGACTTCCATTTCTTGTTCTCCTTTCAGTTATTTTAACAAATCAGTTACATAAGGCAGGAGCGCAATGTGACGGGCTCTCTTAATGGCAATTGCAACTTTTCTCTGGTATTTCAGGGATGTGCCGGTTAATCTACGAGGAAGTATTTTCCCTTGTTCATTGAGAAACTTCTTGAGAAACTCAGGATCTTTATAATCAACATACTTAATCTTGTTTTTCCTGAAACGACAATACTTTTTCTTTTTGATCTCTACAGTTGGTGGAGTAAGATATCTGATTTCTGATACATTCTGTGCCATTGCTTATTCCTCCACTGGTTTAATTGTTTCTTTTCTGGCTCTTTTCTTTTCACTGTATTCAATGGAGTACTTATCCATCTTCATAGTGAGAAATCTGAGAATCTTTTCATCCCTTCTGTATTGAAGTTCAAGAGGTTCAATTAATTGACCTTCTGCAGTGAATTCAATCAGGTAATAAAAGCCAGTTGATTTTTTCTGGATGGGGTAGGCCAGTTTCTTTAAACCCCAGTTCTCTTCATGGACAATTTCACCCCCATTATCGGTGATGACATGTTTGAACTTATCTACCGTCTCCTTCATCTGGATCTCAGATAAAACGGGAGTTGTAATGAAAACGGTCTCGTATTGGTTTAACATGAGCAACAAAATTTATGGTTAATTAAAAATGTTTGCAAAACTAAAAACTATTTTAGTCAATTCAAAATATTAATAAGAATAGTTAATTAAGATAGAGAGTGGAAACCATGTGGTTAATTAAAAATGTTAAGAAATTCAAATATTAAGTTGAGCAAAAATTACTTCTGTACTTTAGAATCCAGTCAATAAAATTGTATCTTTAAAACCTGATTTGAGATTACAATTCATGGACAATTTTATTGTATCTGCAAGAAAATACAGACCTGAAACATTTGCAAGTGTTGTTGGGCAATTAAGTATTACATCAACATTACGAAATGCAATCCGGAATAATCATCTGGGACATGCATATCTTTTTTGCGGTCCTAGGGGAGTAGGAAAAACCACTTGTGCCAGAATATTTGCAAAAACTATTAATTGCAGTAGTCCGGTTGAAGCTTCTGAACCATGCAATTCCTGCGAATCATGCCTTTCTTTTAATGAAAGCAGATCATATAATATTCATGAGCTTGATGCTGCTTCAAATAATTCAGTTGAAGATATACGTTTACTTACTGAAAAGGTAAGGATACCGCCACAACTTGGAAAGTATAGTGTTTATATCATTGATGAGGTCCACATGCTTTCTCAGTCAGCTTTTAATGCTTTTCTTAAAACCCTTGAAGAACCTCCGGCTCATGCAGTATTCATTCTTGCTACAACGGAAAAGCAAAAGATAATACCTACCATCCTTTCCCGTTGTCAGATTTTTGATTTTAATAGAATTAAAGTCGACGATACAGTCAAATATCTTGAATATATATGTCGGGAAGAAGGAATATCCTTCGAAAATGAGGCACTCCATGTCATTGCCCAGAAGGCTGATGGTGCAATGCGCGACGCACTATCCATTTTCGATCAAGTGGTTTCTTTCACTGGCTCAGAGATAAAATATCAGACGGTTATCGAAAATCTCAATATACTGGATGTTGAATATTATTTTAAAATAGTTGATTTTCTGCTTTCTAAAGATGTTTCAAACAGTTTGTTGGTTTTTGACGAAATTCTAGATAAGGGTTTTGACGCTCATAATTTTATTAATGGGTTAGCTTCTCATTTACGCGATTTGCTTGTTTCTAAAAATTCTGATACATTAAGACTCCTTGAGGTTAGTGAAAATATTAAGACAAGTTATCTTGAACAGTCACAAAAATGCCCTGTTGAATTTCTATTTTCTTCACTTATAATATGTAATGATGCTGATATTCAATATAAGACCAGCCGTAACCAGCGTCTTTTAATTGAACTTTCTTTATTGAAAATGGCGGATGCTTCAGTAATAAAAAAAAAATCCCTGATTGAGAATAATGAAAAGAAGGATACTGATTCCGAAGGTTCTGTTCAAGCTTCAGTGTCTCAAACACAAGTTATATCCACTCAACAATCAAAACACGTAATCGCGGAAGAATTTGATTTGAAAAAAGAATCGCTTTCAGATAAAGTTACAATAGAGAATAAGCATACAAAAAAGAATATTATTTCTGAAACTCATATTTCAATCCGGGATGTAATGTCCGGAAGCCCTGTGATTCAAAATGTTCAGAAGCTTCTTGAAATGGAAAATGATGAGAATAATTTGGATGATACTGAAACTGTTTATGAAAATGAATTTTCTCAGGAAGAACTTGAACTCAAATGGCGAACATTTGCAGATCTGATACAAAATGAACGACCAAGAATTGCCGTTTCAATGAGAAATAAATATCCAACGGTGGGTTCTGGTTTTTCGATAGATCTTGTTCTTGAAAATGAGCATCTTAAGGAGGATTTTGTGGCTTCTGTCAAAGCACCACTTCTGACTTATCTTCGAAAAGAACTGTTAAATAATTCAATTAGCCTGAATATTAGTGTCAAGGACCATCAAAATAATGGTAAAAAAATGGTTTACACACCTGAAGATAAGTTTGAATACCTCGTGAAAAAAAATCCATTCGTAGATAAGTTGAAACAACAATTTAATCTTGAACTGGAATAATCAAAAATAATCTTAACATATTTGTATATTTGGCCTGAAAAAAAAAATATTAAATGGATGCACAGAAAATAACAATCTCAAACGGAATACTACAAGTTCCTGATTTCCCAATTATTCCTTATATTGAAGGTGATGGAACCGGTCCTGATATATGGAATGCATCTAAGAGAGTATTAGATGCTGCAGTAGAAAAAGCATATAGTGGGACAAAGAAAATAACCTGGAAAGAGGTTTTGGCTGGTGAAAAAGCTTATCAGAAAACAGGTAAATGGTTACCTGAAGAAACACTTGACATAATTCACGAACATTTGGTGGCAATTAAATGTCCACTTACAACTCCGGTTGGGGGAGGGATCAGGTCTTTAAATGTGGCGCTCAGACAAATCCTGGATTTATATGTTTGTCAGCGTCCTGTTCATTGGTACAAGGGTGTTCCGTCACCTGTAAAAGATCCTTCAACTACTGACATGATAATTTTCAGGGAAAACACTGAAGACATCTATGCTGGAATAGAATGGATGGAAGGGACTCCGGAAGGTAAGAAAATCATTAAGTTTCTCATAGAAGATATGGGAGTAAAAACTATTCGCTTTCCCGAAACTTCCTCAATTGGCATTAAACCTGTTTCTAAAGAGGGTACTTACCGTTTAGTCCGAGCAGCTATCCAATACGCTATTAGGGAGAAGAAACCTTCGGTTACTTTAGTTCATAAGGGAAATATAATGAAGTATACTGAAGGTGGATTTAAACTTTGGGGATACGAAGTCGCTGAAAAAGAATTTTCTGATTATATATTTACATGGCAACAATATGACAGGATTGTCGAGAAAGAAGGTAAGAAGCAAGCAGACGAAGCAATGCAAAAAGCTGCAAGTCTTGGTAAAGTTATCATTAAGGATGTTATAGCTGACGCTTTTCTTCAACAGATTCTTACCAGACCTAAGGAATATTCAGTTATCGCCACCATGAATCTGAATGGCGATTATATTAGTGACGCACTGGCAGCAATTGTAGGTGGTATTGGTATTGCTCCGGGTGCAAATATAAATTATGTAACAGGGCACGCAATTTTTGAAGCCACTCATGGAACAGCCCCCAAATATGCCGGTCTTGATAAAGTTAATCCTGGATCAGTTATTTTATCCGGTGTCATGATGTTTGAATACCTCGGATGGAAAAAAGCTGCCAGTTTAATTACGGATGGCCTTCAAAAAACTATTATTTCTAAAAAGGTTACTTATGACTTTGCCAGGTTAATGGAAAATGCTATTGAATTGAAATGTTCAGAGTTTGCCTCAGAAATAATAAAAAACATGTAATTTTAAGCATCGCCATATTAGATCATTTGGTGTAATTAAATCACACATCGAGTTAATTTTAATTGAATAATAGTCTTAAAATATTTGATGATTCCCGAAAAAATTAGAGTTCGTAACAATAAACAGATAAATTGATAAAAATATGTTAACAAAAAAAATTGAAGAAATTCTAAATAAGCAAGTTGAGAAAGAAGGATATTCTTCAAGCTTGTATCTTGCTATGGCTTCGTGGGCAGAGACAAATGGATATAAAGGTATATCTGATTGGCTCTACGCACAAGCTGAGGAAGAAAGAATGCACATGCTAAAAATCATTGGATATATCAATGAAAGAGATGGTAGAGCCATCATTCCATCGTTTGAAAAACCACCCGTTGATCAAAAATCTGTTCTTGACATGTTTAAAGATATATTTAAGCACGAACAGTTCATTTCAGCATCCATTAATAATATTGTTGCCCTTAGCATTCAGGAGAACGATTTTACTACTGAAAATTGGGTTCAGTGGTTTGTGAACGAACAAATTGAGGAAGAGTCAAATG
>CAZKMG010000081.1:0-12742 GCA_964553465.1 uncultured Bacteroidaceae bacterium | reverse complement strand
AATCCCCTTATTTAAAGTCGGAGAAAGCACTACATACGGCCTTCCTAAAAACACCATAGAAATTGAGCTTGTAGCTTTAGACTCTCTGATAAATAGTTCCGGAAGTTTTCTTTTCCGATCCTGGAAATATAAAACAGCCTCTTCATATGCTCTTTTTATTGTCGGCAAAGATATTTCCTTCCCTGACAAAGAACCAAGACTTGTATATAATTCCTTTATGATTTGATTCATCCCATTATTTGAATGAATGAATGGAGAGAGCAATTTCTCCCTAATGCCTTGTTCCTTAATCGTGTAAATAAGGGAAGCACTGAACTGTGTATAATAACAATAATTTCGGTCAGTATTATCAGGTTTTTCAATGGTTTCAAGAGATACTGGAAGAAAAATATAATCAGCTTTGTCGGCAAGATAAATTACATGTCCATAGATCGAGTCAATCGGTGCACAAAACTCAGCACCGGCTTTTTGTTTTCCTGCTCGAACCGCATCTGAATAATTTTCACTGGTTACAACATGCATGGAGAGGTTCTTGAAAAAACGCTTCCAGAGTGGAAGTTGATCAAACAAGTGAAGTGTTGCAGGTATTCCAATCACCAGGCCCCTTTTCGGGTATAGTTTATCTGAGAATATTTTTCTTCTTTCCCTTAAAAGGTCGAATCCGGATGGATTAATCACTAAATGCTTTTTGCTATCATAATCTCGTCCGCATAAAAAACCATACGCCACTTTTTCACCATGAATGGTTGCCAGGGTTATATGACAATTATTATAACAAAGTTCACATGACTCATTAGATATCGCTATCTCCTCCTTATAAATTTCAATCCCCCTGAAAACTGATCCTGAGATCTTTTCTTCCTTCAATAGAAGTGCTACACCCAATGCACCTGTCAAATGGCAATATTTCGAAACAAATATTTTTTTCTTAAGTCTCTGTTCAAATGCAGCCACCAACGATTTATTCTTTGCAGTCGCACCCTGAAAACAAATATGATCACCAATCAGGGCTTCAGTTGCTACTTTTTTAAGATAGTTTTCCATAACAGAAAACAGAACAGTGGCCAGGATCTCCTCAATTGAATACCCCTTATTTAGATGCTGGTTTATGTCCCTTTCCATAAAAACTGTACACCTATCGCTTGCCAGTGGAGCTTGCACACCTTCTGCTCTCATTGAATATTCTTGTAACGGACAATTTAGCCTTTTTGCTTGTTCTTCAATGAAACTACCTGTACCTGCGGCACAGACAGAATTCATTTGAGAGAAAGTCACCCTGCCGTCCTTCATGATCGTGAATTTGGCATCCTGACCACCGATCTCAATAATTGTATCAACCCTGGGATTTAGCTCAAATGCCGCTCTGGCATGGGATGTGATCTCATCAACGATTAGATCGGCGGCAATAATCTTTCCGATAAAACTCCTTCCGGATCCGGTGGTCCCAACACCAAGAATGAAGAAGTGGAATTCCTGTTCTTTATTTAGATTGTGAATGGCTTCAAAAATAGATAAAACTGCATGCAATGGATTTCCCGCAGTAGAGGTGTAAAATCCTGCAAGAGGAACCTTGTTATCATCAATAATAATTGCTTTAGTACTCGTCGACCCTATGTCTATACCAATAAAGACTTTATATGTAAAGTTTTTAATCAATTGATGATAAATATCTACTTGAATTTCTGAAGTATGTGATGAATAACTAGCTTTTAATTCGTAGGATTTTTTACTGGAAAAATCAGGATACATCGAAAGATTCAGGGACAATGGTTTATGAAAGTATTCTTTTGACTTATCTTCATTGATCAGTATCTCCTCAAGCGAATGAATGTTTACTCGTCTAGGATCAAATTTTTCCTGGAGGAATAAATAACTAGCTCCTAAAGAACCTAAAATATGTGAAAAGTCATGGGTTAAAAGCTTCGTATTTAATTGATATTCAATATGTTTAATTACTGACAAATTCTTTGAAACACCCCCAGCTATAAGCATTGGGAAAACAGGGGAGAGGTTGCTAAATAAAGTGCTTGTAATATTTTTTGCCAGACCTTTACAAAGACTATCGCATATGGCCTCCAGGCTATATCCTTTTTGCTGTGCATGGATCAAATCAGTTTTTGCAAAAACTGCACATCTCGAAGCAATATCCGGATACTCAGAATTATTGCTTAAAGCCTTCAAACATAGTTCTTCAATACCATTAAGTTCAAGCCTGAATGCTTGCTGGTCCAGAAAACTTCCTGTACCCGCGGCACAGGATGAATTTTTTCTGGTATAATTATAATTTCCTTCTGTGTCAAAACAAATAACCATGAACTTTTCAGCACCAACATAGAGTACAGAAGCAGCTTCTTTACATAATTTTTTCGTGGCTGAAATAATTGCGACCTGAGGATCGTAAACTGTTACTTTATTTGGAGTTATTGCACCTGAGGAGGTAAAGGAAATACCATAAATATTTGATAAATCAAAATTAGGACTGAGTTGTGAAAGACACTTTCTGATTTGTCCCTTATGGAAAACGTAGGAATAATTAAGAAGTTGACCTGATAAATTTACTTGCACAACCGACATAGTTACTGATCCTATATCAATTCCAAGGATCGAACCATTATTTAATGAATCAGAAAGCATCTGAAAGGTTTTATTATGTCGGTATCATCCTTTTCTAAATAATGTCAAGTTAAGTAATTAATTGATTACAATATCATGGATTTATTAAAATCTTCCGGCGAATTCATGATATTTCCTATTATGAATAAGCATTACCGGACTATTGACTTTTCATGCATTATTCTTTATATTTTATTATTAAAGAATGCTTAATTATTAATCAAAATGAAAATTTATGGGAAAATTCGATAATTTTTGCCAAAGTTGTGGCATGCCCATGGACAAAGATCCCGGTCATGGAGGTACTAATGCAGATGGTTCAACATCTAGCTTTTTTTGCAGCTATTGTTATGAAAATGGTACTTTTAAGGATCAATTTACCTCACCAAAAGAGATGATCCTTTTTGTAAGAAATAAACTGAAAGAAAACGGACTTGGACCAATAAGACGCTGGTTTTTTACTTCACATATTCATCAACTTAAACGGTGGAAAAACATATAAAACCATTGAAGTCCCTATTATCCTTGAAATTTAAAAGATACTTTTACTTTTACACGGTAATTTTTCACTTTTCCGTTTTCAATTTGCAGGTCCAGTGAAGACACTTCAGCTATTCGAAGATCCCGAAGGCTTTGGGAAGCCTTTTCTACTGCGTTGGTGGCAGCTTTTTCCCATGATTCTGAACTAGTTCCTACTAGTTCAATAATTTTATAAACACTGTCTGGCATAGTTATAATTTTAAGTTTGTTAAAAGATAACTCAAAATAACCAGCTTGTCAAGCTATTTAAATAGTTATATAACAGATACAAATGATAAACCTACCCCAAAGTATTTCCTACAAACGTCACATACTTTCGTTCACTGATTATGCGTTTAAACATTGTTATAAACTATATTTGCATGAATAAAACTAACAACCTCTAAAGTCATGAATTTAACACGGTACATTAGTCTTGTGATCATTAATTCACTTTTAACTTTATCAATTACAATAGGAGTGACCGGACAGGAAACTACGGCAGGTCAGTCATCTGAACAACCTGCACAATCCGAACAAAAACAGCAAACCCAGAAAACAGTAGCAAAGCCATTCCCGGATAATATACCTCTTGAAGATCAATATATCTATTTGATCGAAAAATCAAGTACTTACCAGGATTACAGGGTTATCAGGCAGGCCTGGGTATCTAAATTTAAAACACATTTTCTTGATACACTCAAGTTCCTTAGAGGCACTATTATTGATGATCAATCTGTAATATCACAAAAGACATATCAGATCGATTCACTTGCAAACGAACTAAAGAAAACCAATAATATTCTGGCAAATGTTGTAAAAGAAAAAAATAGTCTTAAGCTTTTTGGATTTCAGGTGAGCAAACAAGCATATGATGCTATCATGTGGTTAATTATTATCGGATTACTGGCATTAGTAGGATTCCTTTTTATGTTGTTTAAACGTAGTAATACCATAACAATACGTACAAAAACGGATTTACAGGAAATTAAAGATGAATTTGAGGATTTCAGGAAAAAAGCACTGAAGAGTAAGGAGGAGGCCGTAAGAATGATATATGACGAATTAAAAAAATATAAGAAATAGAAATGGATTTACACTGATATATACAGTTCAGTATTATTTGTGTAGCTCAAACTGATTAATAACTCAACTTAATCAGTTAATATGTAACTAAAATTTAAAATCATCCAGATTATGAAATTAATTTATTTATATGAATTTAATTGATTTTAAATGAAAGGATATACCGGACTTTTAGGTTTGAAAAACACTTTAATGATGATGTATGGATTATTTGCCATTCTGATCCTTTTTTCAGATGGATTAATGGCCTCGGTTAAAGTATATCCGGCACCCAGTGGTGCAAATCTTTCTAATGATTATTCAATTACTGTCAATGGACAACCTGTGGCTGTATATATGGCTCCAGGAAGATCTAATTTAGGAGGTAATTATTCGTTTGCATATTTTGATTTTTCAGGTGAAGTAAGTGTTAATATTACATCTACTATGTCCTTGGATAGCACAGTTATAAGACCGGAATCTAAAGTGATAAATAGATCAATTACAAGCAACAAACTTAGGTTTTCAATATCGTCTTCTCCATGCCAGGTTTCAATAGAACCTGAAGGAATAAATGGTCCGTTACTTCTTTTTGCCAATCCGATTGAAGCTAATCCGCCTAAGAAGGGTGATCCTGGTGTGATTTACTATGGACCGGGGATACATAAACCAGGTATTATTAATCTTGTTGATAATCAAACTCTTTATATTGAAGGTGGAGCAATTGTAAAAGCCGGTATCAATGTAGCAGGTAAAAATATAAAGATCATGGGACGCGGGATTCTTGATGGAATGGACTGGGAGAGGCTAAAGGGCCCGCAACATTATTTACTGATGGTTGAGAATTCATCTCATGTAACTGTACAGGACATTATTTTAAAAGATTCCTGGCTGTATGCACTTATGATTGGTGGAAGTTCCAATTTGTCCATAAATAACCTGAAAATTATTGGTACTCGCTGCGCAAATGAAGATGGAATAGATATTTGCAATTCAAGCAGGGTGAGGATTCATGACTGTTTTATCCGGACTGACGACGATTGTATCGCAATCAAAGGAACCGGATATGACCATAAGGCTGTAGATTCTGTGATAATAACCAGGTGTGTTTTATGGACAGATGTCGCCAATAATTTTCGCATCGGGGCTGAGAGTCATGCCGATGCCATGCAAAATATAACGGCAGAGGATATTGATATCATACATCTTGAACAAGATCAGGCCCGGGTGAGCACTTACTCCTTGAGGTATGATTTCTGTTTTACAATTCAACCTGCCGAAAATATGCCTATAAGGAATCTCCGTTTTGAAAATATACGCATTAATTGGGAAAGACAGAGTAACTTAATTGAATGCAGGCCATATCTCACCTC
The DNA here is from genome assembly GCA_964553465.1 of uncultured Bacteroidaceae bacterium. Lineage (GTDB taxonomy): Bacteria > Bacteroidota > Bacteroidia > Bacteroidales > CAZKMG01. The sequence goes on along the minus strand of CAZKMG010000081.1, from coordinate 7,172 downwards.
ATGGTCCAAACCACCTGAAGGAAACATTGATGGGGTATTGTTTAAAGATATTGTGGTTACTGGAAAGATACGAAAAGGGCAGTGCAGGGTTGTAATCTCCGGTCCAGGACCCTCACACGACGTGAAAAATGTTACACTGAAAAACGTTACATGGTTTGGTGAATGTATCCACCAGGATTCACGCGATGTGACCTTGAGTGGCAATATCAGTAATATTATATTTGACTGTAAAAACCAGTAAGCTTGCTCTTTTAATAAAAGGTAATCTTCTTATCCTGAATCCTTATCTGAATATCCCAGCAAGGTATATTGATACCTTTTATAAACAAGTGTATAGCAAATCAATTGTTTTGATGTGGCCCAAACTGAGATTATTATCCAGTAAAAAGTTAAGAAAGTGGTTGATTATTGAGTCTCTCCCTGGATTCATGATGTTAAAATCAACTTTTTTAACGAAAAAATGATAATTAATATGATTTAGGCGGGACCAGAATCTGAAATATTACATCAGAACACAATTTATGACAAATTCAGAGTCTCATTAGCTGACAAAGAAGACACTTACCTGATAAAATAATTCAAGCGTTTGTAACGTACAGGTAATTAGTATTTTAACAACTTCTTTATTCCGGTGCCCTCATTTGATTGAAGAACACAAATATAAAACCCTGCTGATAGTAAATTTGCATTGATCAAGATCTCCTGATGTCCTTCCATTTGCCACACATGGAGAGGCTCCTGTATCAGTCGTCCGTTAATATCATAAATCTTCAAAATTACCTTAGACGGATGTGACAGTGTATAACTTAGGGTGGTGAATCCAGAAACCGGATTGGGATATAAGTCAATACTAAATGGTAGTTCGAGATTGATCCGTGAAGATGTCCCCACCTGACCCTTATCTTCGAAATGAAGGATGGTTCCACCTTCTCCAACAGCCCATCCAAATTGGTCTTTAGTAAAGCAAATAGCGTTCAGGGGAACATCAGTGATGGCCTGGTTGATCCAGGTTTCTCCACCATTGGCAGTATGCAAGATTACACCTCCAACCCCGGTGGCCCAACCCGTATTTGAATCTGTAAATGAGATATCTTTTAACCATCGTGTTGTTCCTGATTCAACCTTTTCCCAAAGAGCTCCGCCATTTTCAGTTTGTAAAATGATCCCATTCTGACCTGCAATCCAACCCTTCTGTTGATTCAGAAAGAACACGGATCTTAATGTATCGGTGGTTCCGCTTGATTGGGTTAGCCAGTTATTTCCACCGTTTTCCGTATAAAGGATGGCGCCATGGTCACCCACTGCATAGCCATGTGTCGATCCGGGAATGAATTGGATGCTCCATAGTTCTCCTGCAATATTTGTAGACTGAGGGGTCCATACCTTGCCGGAGTCGGAAGAATGTATGATGGTTCCGTTTTGACCGGCTGCCCATCCATTGGCAGGATCAATAAAATACACCGATCTTAGCCAGGTATTAATGTCGCAATTCATGTAATCCCAGGTTACGCCGCCATTTGTTGTTCTCATATTTTCCCCTGGTGATCCTACAGCCCATCCATTTTGTTGATCGGTGAAAAAAATTGCTTCCAGCCATTCCGCCTTGAAAAGGGACTGTTCCATCCATGTGCTTCCCCCATCTTCAGTATGCCAGATAAGCCCCTCAAAGCCACATACCCAACCATGATCATTGTCCAGGAAGAACACATCTTTAAATGGATGACGTGTGCCATGCATTCTAAATTCCCAGTTTTCCCCTCTATCAGTCGTAGCCAGAATCTGACCAAATTGCCCCACACCTATGGCCCGCAGAGTGTCTAATATTGAAAGGCGCAGTATACTCACATCTGTCTTTGTTTGTAGATTCCACAATTGTCCCCCATTATCTGAAAAAAGGATCTCTCCAACATTACTGACGACCCAACCATTGTTTTCATCAATAAAATTGATATCGTTTAAAATTGATGATGTTTGAACTGTCTGATTATTCCAACTTAGCCCTCCATTCTCAGTATATAGTATGGTGCCATTTAATCCACAGGCCCAGCCTTTTTCCTCATTTATGAAGTCCAAACCCCATAGTGTTTCTTCTGTAGGTATATCCTTTGGAACCCAATGAGCACCACCATCGCTGGTTTGCAACAATGCACTTCCCGTTGGAGTGTTCCATCCTCCTCCGCCAGCTGCCCAACCCGACGAATCATTGATAAAAAATACACTATTGAGATGATAGATTGAGTCCTGATGTTGGGTTACCCAGGTATCCCCTCCGTCATTGGAGTGTACAATGGCCCCATAAGGACCTACACTCCATCCGCTCAGTGGATTAACAAAAACAATATCTCGATAGCTGTTTATACTATCTGAATAATTCTTACTCCATGTTTCTCCTCCATCATGAGTAGACATAATTAGTCCCCCAAGCCCCCCAACCCAACCGGTAATTGAATCCAGGAAAAAGACCGCCCTTAATCTTTGATCAGTAACTGGAGGCAGCACTTCCCAATCCATGCCTCCATTGGAGGTGTGGATGATGGAACCATAATGACCCACGGCCCAGCCGTGATCCGGATCAGAGAAATGGACTCCATACAGATGATTACTCTGAGGCAGAGGATTCTGCCAGGTCCATTGGCCACATAGCACAAAGGAAAACACCATGAAAATAGATGCAGAAACAATTTTTTTCATTTCGAAGTGAATTTGTTGTTATAAGAGAGTCGATAATCTGCATGTTTCCAGATGCGGAAACCGCAATTAAAAGAGGACAAGTATTCAACTTCAAAATTTATTGGACTTTTTCAGACATTAAGTTAATGTATATTTATAATAATTCAAAAGGGCCTTCAGAATATTTTGTGTAATTGCCCATATTAATAGTCCAGTTAAGAATCGACATGAGAAATGGTTGGGAAACTAAACCATTTTAAAGCTATGTTAATCGCTAAACAATTTACAAAAAGAATTTTAACAATGCTGAGATGGCAACATTATGATTTTTATTAAACATCTAATTAACTACATTGTCTTAGAGGTACATTTTGAGATCTTGAGACACTTTTCCGCCTAATATTATGTTAAGTACTTCGTATGCGCAATTCGCCACTTATTGTCCTATAATTAATATTATGTTAAATAGAATAAATAATATATAAGGGAAGTACTTTTTTACCTCCCCTACATATGAACAAATAATATTTACATAGTATTCAGTTTCTCAGATATAGCATTATACTTCTCAGTCATCTGCATCTTGTAATAAATACGCTTGAGTGTTTCATATACTTCTTTCAGAATACTTATATCTCTCATACTTAGCTCTGAAGCCTTTTCAAGTAAAGGTATGGCTTTTTCATAATTGTCGTTCCCTTCTTTATTTAATATGTCTCTGGTACTGATATCCTTGGATTCTCCTGCCCTGGTAAAAAATTCCTGGCCCAAAAGAAAATATATAAATCCTTTATCAAAATATGCATATGACAAACTCGGATCGGCATCAATTGCATTTTGATATGCTTCAAGAGCATCATCAATCCTGTTTTCATCATCTGATTTAAGTAAAAGTCTGCCTTTCCAATAATGATAATAGCCATTATTTGGATTCTTCTCAATTGCTGCGTTTACAATACTAAGTCCTTTCTTATAATCGTTACTTTTTATACATAAATCAATCAGGTTTGCCAGAACATTAGTAGAATCAGGAAAAACTGAAAAGCCTTCTTCTAAAACCTGTAAAGCACTCGCAGTATCTTTCATTTTCAGATAATCTTCCTTAATTAATAAATAATTATCAGGCAGTTTCTTCAATTCATTGAATTCCTTATAATATTCAATTGCCTTTTTATAATCCCCGGTTTCCCTTGAAATAATTCCTGAATATTGAATCATCAAAGTATCCTTTGCATTCAGAAAAACAGCAAGTTTATCTATGTCCAATACATGAGAAAAAGATGTTAATGCTTGTTCTTTATCACCCCAATAATAATAATTTATACCAAGTTGCTTAAATTGATTCTTTAAATCAGTAAGTTGTTTTTTTATGCTGACTTGTACTTTGTCAGTTTGATCCAGTTCAATAGCCTTCATATATGATTTGTAAGCTTCTTCAAGAGGGTTATCAAAAGCAGCTTTTATCCTTTTCCAGAGAGAAAGTTTATTATTCAAAAAATAATAATGCATTCTCTCATATTCATAAACTTGATAAGTTTTTCCGTTAAAAGTTTCGTCTGATATAGCAATGGGTTCCTTATAATAGAGCTTTAATTCCACAGGTAACATCCCGTCATAAATTTGCTCCAGATCAATCCGGTATGCCTCCTGCATTATCTCTCCCCTGTTTATCCAGGTCTTTGAGGATGCACTTTTTCTTGGATTGGCAATATCACTGTTGCTTTTGGCAACACTTTTTTCTATTGGAGCAAATCTAAGGAGCACGACTTCTTGTGCATCGATCGTCATCATCCCTATAATAGCTATTGTAATCAATAATATGCGTTTCATTACAATCAATTTTAAGTTTTGGTTATAAAATTATAATATTTTAATAGAAATACTCAAATTCAGTGCCAATTTTTATTGAGATACTTTATTATTCTTTATTCATTATGATCTTCAGCAGTTTCCAGGGTATCATTCAAAGCCTCTCCTCCGGCATCAGTAACGTTATCGACACTTGAAGGAACACCGGTTAATGCAGCTATTTCATCACCATCACGAAGGTTAATCAGCCTGACGCCCTGTGTTGCTCTTCCCATTACACGAAGATCTTCAACTGGAAGCCTGATAGCCAGACCATTTTTGGTAATTATCATTAAATCATAATTATTGTTAACTGCTTTAAAACCAATAAGTTTACCAGTTTTTTTAGTGATATTAATAGTTTTAACACCTTTGCCACCCCGGTTTGTGATGCGGTAATCATCAACTGATGAACGTTTTCCGTACCCTTTTTCAGAAACAACAAGTATATCCAGAGTCTTTTCAGCAAAAGAAACCATTCCGATTACTTCATCCTGCATTCCTGAAAGCCTTACTCCTTTTACACCCGACCCTGTCCTTCCGATAGCTCTGACAGTCTTTTCATGGAAACGAATAGCTTTCCCGCTTTTTACAGCGATCAGAATTTCATGGTTCCCATCTGTTAACAGGGCTTCAAGTAAGGAATCACCTTCCTTTATATTTAAAGCAATGATGCCATTTTGCCGTGGACGTGAATAGGCCTCCAGTGAAGTCTTTTTTATGATTCCTTTCCTTGTTGCAAGAACAATATAATTGTTATTTATGTAGTCCTCATCCTTCAGACTGAGAACATTAATAAATGCTTTCACCTTGTCGCCCGTCTCAAGATTAATGATATTCTGAAGAGCTCTTCCTTTTGAAGTACGCGTACCCTCGGGTATTTCATATACTTTTAACCAGAAACACCTGCCCATCTCTGTAAAGAATAGCATTGTATTATGCATAGAGGCAATAAACATATGGGATAGAAAGTCTTCATCTCGCGTAGTACCTCCTTTTGAACCTTTGCCCCCCCTGCCTTGTGTTCTAAACTCTGAAAGAGGAGTCCGTTTAATGTAACCCAGATGAGAAATTGTAACAATCATCTCCTCGTTGGCATAAAAATCTTCAGGATTGAACTCCTCAGCATTTGGAATAATCTCTGTTCGTCTTTCATCTCCAAATTTATCTCTTATCTCAATCAGTTCATCTTTAATAATTTTCATCCTGAGAATCTCATCAGAAAGAATATGCTTGTAGTATTCGATTTGCTTTATTAAATCCTCATATTCTTCCTTAATTTTATCACGTTCAAGACCTGTAAGTCTTTGTAACCTCAGATCCAGAATTGCTCTTGCCTGAATATCTGTAAGATTAAATTGCTGAATAAGTCCTTCACGAGCTTCATCCGGTGTTTTTGAGGCACGAATAAGTGATATGACCTCATCCAGATGATCAAGCGCAATTAGCAAGCCTTCAAGGATATGAGCACGTTTTTCTGCCTGTTCAAGATCAAACTGTGTTCGGCGAACAATGACATCATGCCTGTGATTAACAAAATAAGAGATTATTTGTTTAAGATTCAACACTTTAGGTCTGCCGTTAACCAGGGCAATATTGTTTACATTAAAACTTGTCTGGAGTTGTGTATATTTTAACAAAGTATTCAGCACAACACTAGAAAGCGTTTCTTTTTTCAAAATGATCACGATGCGCATGCCAGTCCTGTCCGATTCATCATTTACATAAGAAATCCCTTCAATCCTTTTTTCATTTACCAGTTCGGCAATCTTTTTTATAAGCTCTGCCTTATTAACCTGATAAGGTATTTCAGTCACAATAATTTTCTCTCTTCCGGATTCCGTAATTTCGATCTCTGTTTTCGCCCTGACAACAATTCTCCCTCTTCCTGTCTCATATGCTTCTCTGACCCCTTGGTACCCATAAATTATCCCACCGGTAGGAAAATCGGGCGCTTTAATTATCTCCGTTAATTCAGGTATGGTTATCTCTTTATTATCTATATATGCTACAATGGCATTGATAGAGTCGGTTAAATTATGCGGTGCCATATTCGTAGCCATGCCAACAGCGATCCCAGACGCTCCGTTGACCAGGAGAACCGGTATTTTAGTGGGTAAAACAGTGGGTTCCTGGAGAGTATCGTCAAAATTATTCTGAAAATCCACCGTATTCTTTTCCAGATCAGCCATTATTTCCTCTGCAATCCGTCTTAATCTTGCTTCAGTATAACGCATAGCTGCGGGACTATCTCCATCCACCGAGCCAAAATTACCCTGCCCATCTACCAGCGGATAACGTAGTGACCAGTTTTGGGCCATCCTCACCATGGCATCATAAACCGAAGTATCCCCATGCGGGTGATATTTCCCCAGTACCTCCCCTACTATCCTGGCTGATTTTTTGTAACTGCGGTTTGCATTAACACCCAGCTCAGACATACCAAACAGCACTCTTCTGTGTACTGGTTTCAACCCATCGCGGACATCGGGTAAGGCCCGCGAGATAATTACAGACATGGAATAGTCGATGTAAGCCGACTTCATTTCCTCTTCAATGTTGACCTTTAATATTTTCTCTCCTCCTGACATAAATTCTCCTGATAATTAATGCATTAAAATCAATAAAATCCCAATAAATTCGCAATTACGAAG
>CAZKMG010000080.1:0-12768 GCA_964553465.1 uncultured Bacteroidaceae bacterium | reverse complement strand
TATTTGATCTAATACCGATCAATTACATTAGGTATACCTTAATAAAATGTCTCATATTTTAAATAATTAAAATACAGTTATTTGGAAATATTATATAGGAATTAAGAAGGAGGAATCAAATATATGTTAGGTTATACACTGAAAAAAAATTAATTTCAACAATTATTCAAGAATTAAATAGTGCATGTACAATTTTGATCTCATACTAGTTTTTATAATAATTATTTTTATCCTTGTCTCACTTTATTGGGGAATTCTTGGTCCTGCATTCACTTTTGTTATTGCAGTAAGCATTCTTGGATTCTTTGGTGTGTTAACTCCGGTAGAAATTCTCGCTGGTTTTGCGAATGAACAGATCGCAGTGATTATTATGTTATTAATAATTGGTGATACTCTCAGACAAACGTCAATTATTGAAGTTATTTTTGATTGGGTTTTTCGTTCTGCTAAAAATTTCAAGGGATTCCTTAGCAGGATGATTATTTTTGCCAGTACTTTTTCAACATTTATTAATGACACTCCTTTGGTGGTCGTGATGATGCCCTATGTCAACTCGTGGTGTAAGAAAAATAAAATAGCACCTTCAAAATTTTTAATCCCATTATCTTATGCTGCCATTCTTGGTGGTTGTACGACTCTTATTGGAACTTCAACAAACTTGATTGTAGCAGGGATGGTCCAAAATCAAAACATCATCCAGGGAATGACCCCACTGAAACTATTTGATTTTACATTGGTTGGATTACCTATGATGATAATTGGTTTTCTATACATGTTTTTTTTTGGTCAGAGATTACTTCCCTCTCATAAGCACCGACTTAATGAAGGCCATGCAAGTCCACGTGAATATATTCTGGAAACAAAGGTTAAACACGGTTCGCACCTAATAGGACAAAATATTGGATCGACTGATTTTATAGAGGATAAGAGTTTTCAGCTCGTTGAGATAATCCGCGATGATATTAATTTTACTGATTTCTCCGATGATTTTATCCTTGCAGAAGGAGATTCGCTCCTTTTTGCCGGAAATACTACTATGGTGATCGATATGTTTGAATCCAATTCCGGTCTGCATATTCCTGAAGTTGGAATGATGGCAAAAAGAAAGAGAACTCAGATTGTCGAAATTGTTATTAGCCAGAATTCTACTCTTATTGGGAGAATGGTTCAAAGTGTTAACTTCAGAAGCAAATATGACGCTGCAATTATTTCAGTTCACAGAAATGGTGAGAAGATCGAACAAAAACTGGGAACAATTATGCTGAGGGCAGGCGATGTCCTTCTGCTATTTGCAGGTGACAAATTTTTAACCCGGTCAGAGAGTTCAATGGATTTCTATTTCATTTCTAAAATCAGAGGATTTGAAAAGATGGAATGGTATAAGCCAATCATTCTTTTAAGTGGATTGCTGCTATCAATTTTCCTTTCAGCAATAGGTGTTATTCATCTTTTCATGGGATTGGTCGTCATAATAATTGCTTCCCTGGTACTAAAAATCACAAATCCAAAGGACCTTTCCAAAAGTATTGATTACAAACTTGCGATAATTATTGTCCTATCTCTTGCATTAGGATTGGCTATGATTAAATCAGGTGCTGCAGACCTGGTTGCAAATTCTGTAATTTCTTTATTTATGCCATTGGGGAAAATGGGAATTATTTTTGGTATCTATTTAATAACAAGCCTTTTAGCAGCCTTCATTACAGCAAAGGCAGCTGCTGCCTTGATTTTTCCAATTTCACTCACTATGTCAGTGAACCTGGGACTTAATCCCCTTCCTTTTGTACTTGTAGTCGCTTTTGCCTCTGCTGCCAATTTTATGACCCCTATTGGCTTCCAGACTAATCTTATGGTATATGGTCCTGGAGGATATACTTTTAAGGATTTTATGAAGGTAGGAGCACCCCTGACGGTTTTATATATGCTGACAACAGTATTAATCTTATCAACGGTATATTTAAATTAGTCAAGATTGATTTAAAATTTTTAATCATGTACCGCTCAATATAAATATATCGAGGTATAGTTAAGAAATAATTTTTTATGGGATAATTTTATCTAATGAGCTTTTAGGTAATGAATTAGGATGGTTTTTACCTATTTGATAAATTATTAAAAGAGACTAAATAATACTATCATCCCAGTTTTAATTTCACCTGAGGAATAGTCAAGTTCTGATCCTCTTGCACTATGGGGGATCAAACCAATTATTATATTAATAACTGCTGCGAGGAGGACAAGGTATTTTCTTTCCGTTTTTCGATTACCGAGCCATGCTATAATCCAGAATAAAACAGCAATAAGTGATTTATTATCAGTAAGATCCTTTCCAAAAGGAAATCCCGTCCAAAATTCACCAAAAGCAAATTTCTGAACAATAGGCCCCATGATCATACCTCCCAGGATGAATAAAATCAGAGTTAAGCCAATGTAAAACTTGTAAGCAGGAATGTTTCCGGCAGCAAAGAAGCCTGCCAGAGTTGATAAAAGCATGGCAGAAAATATAAGAAGTATATGGGGAATAAGTACATATGCAGGAACATTATTTTTAAATCTTATCACTGCAGATTGATTGTTAATAATTGTTAATTGATTTTTTTGTTTAAAAAGCTTAACCATGTATTCAAGCTTACCAGCTGCAGGTTGCCCGGGTAGCATTGCAGTCAAGGAATCTCCAGTCCTAATAAATTTAAGGGTATCCAATGGTTCACTTGTTTTAAAATGCTTATATAATATAATTCCGGATACTTCAGGATCTTTCACATTAATTTTAACCTCACAATCAGAGGTTCCATTCTGACTCCTCGGTAATTCAAAATTAAACAGGGATCCATCAATTTCTACCTTGAACTTTTTAGGATAAGTCGGTCCGGTTAATCTTTGATATAAAGCCATCGAAACCGTAATTATTGAAGCAAGGACCCAAAAAATGATCTTTTTTACCATTATTAGTTATTCTTTTGAGCAATAAAATTAAATAGATTTAAATATGTTTTAATCATATAACCACAGTGCGTATTTTTGATCACAATTGAATTAATAAATCAACTTTTTCATCTCCGCGTTTAACTGTAACCTTTATTACATCGCCTGCTTTAAATTGTCCTAAGCGATACATATATTCATAAATATCTTCAACCGGTTTACCTTCCATCGCAATAATTATATCACCTTTCATTATTCCACCCAAGGACGCTGGTTTACCAGCAGTTACAGCCAGAACCACCACTCCTCCTTTACCTTCAGCCCCAATATCAGGCATAATACCAAGAGAAATTTTACCTCTGTATGCTCTTGATTCTATGGTTTTTGGTCCAGCTTCCCTGAATGTGATAAATGAATCTGAATCTGCTAGATACATAGATATATCTTTGATAAATAATACTATGGTTTTAAGGGCGTCAATATTTAAAAATTCGATTTTATCACTTGGGAGATGGTAATCTTCATGCACACCAGTGGTAAAGAATAATACAGGTTTATCTTTTGCATAAAACGATGCATGATCTGAAGGTCCATACCCTGCGGTTGTAAGCTGAAGTTTAAAGTGATAAGGATTATTAAGTTTGGTAATAATTTCCGGGAAGCTTGGTGAAGTGCCAATTCCTCCGATTTGAAGGCTGGAATCTGGCTTCATCCTTCCAACCATATCGATATTTATCATCGCCATTATTTTTTCAATTGGAACAGGTGGATTTTCAACAAAGTAACGGGAACCAATTATCCCTTTTTCTTCCGCTCCAAATGTCACAAATATGATACTCCTTTCAGGTTTGAGAGTTGTGAATTTTTCTGCAAGCTCAAGAAGAGCAGATACTCCTGAAGCATTGTCATCTGCTCCATAATGTATTGCAGTAGTATCTGGTTGACGGGAGGAACTTCCTTTCCCCCCCATTCCTAAATGATCATGGTGCGCACCAATAATAATAAATTCATCTGAAAGTTCAGGATTATTGCCTTTTAATATAGCGATTACATTGCCTGAACTGGCACGTTCTTTAACCAGGTTAGTTGTAGCTGTTAAATATTTCTTCAAATCAATAGAAAAAACTGTGCCTGAGATACTTAATTTTTTTTCAATCGACTCCAAACTGTCTTTAATGGAAGAAAACAAATCATCAGCTACTTTCCTTGTAACATGTAAACATGGAATACCAATTTCAGTCGGCATATCTTTTAAATCCATAAGACGATCAGAAGGATCAAAATTATATCCGGACACAAAAATTATTCCAGAAGCACCTTTGTCTTTTGCAAGCATTGCTTTATTCCGATCCGTTTCATAAGGGACATAAAGGTTTGCCGGATTATTATTATCAGGATTGCCTCGCATTATTAAAACCCATTTACCATCAGGATCAATATTTCCATAATCATTTCTCGTTAATTTTTCGGTGGAAAAATCAAAACCATAACCTGCAAAGATAATCGGAGCAGAAAGTGTAACAGAAGAAGAAAAACTTGTAGGAATAAAATCAATTCCACATTGGTATTCTTTTTCGCCAATGCTAAAACTATTATTATTACCTATAGTTATTGATGATGTAAAATCAAATTTCTGGATACCGGATTCATTATATAACTCCAATCCATCTGAACTAAATTTTCCTGCAATAAAATGCAGCAATATAGAATCTTCAAGAGTACCTGGAAATCGTCCTTTAAGATTATCACTCGCAAGAAAACTTAAATCCTGAAGAAGATCTTCAGAGGTTATTTCAGGATTGAATCCAGGACCACATGAAGTAAGTAACATTGCCCCCCCAACCACTGAACCTATAAAACATTTTTTCATGGAAAGATTTTCTTGATTTAAATGCCAAAGATATAGTTTTTTGACGAAAGCTTATGGCATATTTTTTTCTCAAAATAAATTTCAGAATTTGAGAAAGAGAAATTATAACCATTTTATTTAATATAAGAATTATCGAAAAATGTTGTTGAATATTTTGACATGATAAAATAAAGTAATATTTTTACAAAGGTGTTAAACTATATTGTTTAACAAATTCGTTAGTAATTCAGAATCTAAGCAAATGATAAATAGAGCATTATCTCTGGAGATGGAGGATAAAATTCTGAAAGCTGCAACTTCAGTATTTATAAGGAAAGGTAAAAATGGAGCATCAATGCAGGATATTGCCAAAGAGGCATGCATTAACCGTACACTACTAAATTATTATTTCAGAAGTAAAGACAAGTTGTTCGAAAAAGTATTTAATAATGTCTTTTTAAGCTTCCTACCGGTTTTAATTGAAAAGTTTAACTCTCAGAAACCTATTATTGAACGCATTATTGATATAATTGACTATTATTTTCTGATCCTAATTGATAACCCTCATATTCCAGTCTTCCTTATGCAGGAAATAGGCACAAATCCTGAAAGAATGGTTAATAGCATGAGAGAAAAAGGGATAAATCCTTCATACTTCTTATTAATGCTAACCGAGGAAATGAATAAAGGAAGGCTTAAAAACATGGATCCGCATATGCTAATTGTTAATCTTCTATCTCTGATTATCTTTCCTTTTGCGGCAGGACCTGTCATAGAAGGATTGATCTTTGAAGGAAAAAAGGAGGAATTCGCTCTTTTCCAGAAAGAAAGAAAAGAATATCTGAAAAAATATTATATTGATTCGATTAAACCAATTTAAAATGATTAAGAACTTAATAATTATAATTTTTATATCTGGTTTTGGAATTATGAATAATTCTGCTCAGGACACAATTAATGTTGAGTATTGTCTTTCAAAATCGGAAGAAAATCATCCCAGAAAAGGAAGCAGGGAATTAATTGAGAAAATTTCAACTAACAAAGTACAGAATGCCAGGGCAAGTTATTATCCTCAGGTTGAAATGAATGGATCAGCAAGCTATCAGTCTGATGTCGTTCAAATTGGTATCGATCTTCCAATTCCTGGAGTAAAATTCCCAGTGGCCCCAAAAGACCAATACAAAGTTTCACTTGATATTAGTCAGGCAATATATGATGGAGGTTTGAGCAAAAACAGACAAAAATTGGAAAAGACTGTACAGGAAACCGACATTACTCAATTGGATTTGGAGATTCACAACACAAAGATGCAAGTGAAGGATTTATATTTCGATATTTTAGTATTGCAGAAAAATGAAAAAGCTTTAGAAGTTGCCCTCACTCAGCTAAAAGAAAACTATAAAATAATCGATTCCTATGTAAAAAATGGTGTAGCATTATCAATAGATTCAGACCTGCTTATGGTAGAGGAGATAAATGTTGGACAAAAAAATTCTGAACTCAATAACTCCAGACATGCAATGCTCGATATGCTAGGACAAAAAATCGGTGTGAAGTTGGACACTTCAGTATTTCTTGAACCTACATCATATAATTTACCTGAAGATTATTCAATTAATCGTCGTGAACAAAAAGTAATGTATCAACAGAAGAACAATCTTTAAAAAAATAAGTATATCCTCAAATCTCAGAAACTTCCGGCAATATTTGGTTTCAGTCAGGTGGGCTATGGCAATCCAGGCCTAAATATGCTGAGTGACAAATTTGATACCTACTATATAATCGGTGCAAAGTTAAGGTGGAATATTCTGGATTGGAATATTAATCGGAGAAACCAGCAAAATATAGGGTTTCAGCTCGATTTGATTGAAAGTACAAAACTTAAATTTGAACAGGATGTTACATCTGTTTTAATGAGTCAGGAAGCAATAATTGAGAATCATAAGGAAAATATTAATCGCTTCCTTCAGATACTGGAAATTCGAAGCCGAATAACATCAAAATATTCTTCACAGTTAAGTAAAGGTGTAATTCAAACAATTGATCTTATTTCTGCTGTAAATCAAGAAAAAACAGCAAGAATTCAACTGGAAACAGAAAGAATATTGCTTCAACAAGCAATCGCAAAATACTTGGAGTTAAAAGGAGATTTATAGATTCTCTTCATGTATTGCAGCTTATAATTTTCTAAGGACAGGTTAAAATACTCAGAAATAGAAATAATCAATTCAATAAAATAGATAAATTAATTTGGAAAATTAATAGTAACCCAAAATATACTCATATGAAAATAGTTATAACGGTTCTGACAATAATAATGATACTTTCCGCTTGTCAGAACGATAATAAAAAGTCGTTTGCTTATGGAAATTTCGAGTCTGAGGAAATAATTGTATCAGCTGAAGTTACCGGAACACTTAAAGAATTTAATATAAAGGAAGGGATGACTCTTACTCAAGGAGATCGATTAGGTTACATCGATACAGCACAAATTTACTTAAAGAAACTTCAGTTAAAAACTGGTATTAATTCAGTATTAAGCAAAGTAAACCAGGTAAATGAGCAATTAAAAGTAAATGAAGTAAGTCTGAAAACTCTTCTCAGAGAAAAAAATAGAATAGAATCATTATTAAAAGATGGTGCTGCGACTTCAAAACAACTTGATGATATGGATGCTCAGATCGAGCTTTTAAATGCTCAATCTGATGTGCTTCGGGCCCAAAAGCTTTCGGTGAAGTCTGAAATTGAGTCATTGGATGTTCAGATAGCACAAGTAAACGATCAGCTGGTAAAATCCAGTATTCGGAGTCCAATAAACGGAGTTATCCTGGAGAAATACCTTTATGAAGGTGAGCTGGCGGTAGTGGGCAAGGCTCTCTTTAAAATCACAAATCTGAATGAGTTGATACTCAGAGTATTTGTTAGCGGAGAACAATTAGAAGCAGTTAGGATTGGAAATAAAGTAAATGTATTAGTCGATATTCTCGACGGTAATCAGAAACTATATCAGGGAACTATTTCCTGGATTTCATCTACAGCTGAATTTACACCAAAAATAATTCAAACCAGGAAGGAAAGGATAAACCTTGTATATGCTGTAAAAATAATTGTTCCGAATGATGGTGGATTGAAAATAGGAATGCCTGCAGAAATTCAGATTCCTCAATCATAATAGTATGAAGGAAGTAGAAGTAAACAATATCTTTAAATCCTACAATGGTATTGAAGCGCTAAAAAATGTCAGTTTCGATACAGGCAGGGGAGAGATTTTTGGAATTATTGGCCCTGATGGTGCAGGGAAAACAAGCCTTTTCAGAATACTGGTTTCTCTGCTTATTCCTGATAGCGGATCAGCAAATATTTTTGGTTATGATGTAGTCCGGGACTATAGAAGTATACGAAAAATTGTTGGCTACATGCCTGGTAGATTTTCATTATATCAGGATTTAAGTCTAGAAGAAAACCTGAGCTTTTATGCAACTGTTTTTGGAACAACCATTGAAGAGAACTATGATCTTATCAGGGATATTTATATCCAGATTGAACCCTTCAAGAAAAGGTTGGCCGGACGATTATCAGGTGGAATGAAACAAAAACTTGCCTTGTCTTGTGCATTAATTCATCGTCCCGACATACTGATACTTGATGAACCAACCACTGGAGTTGACGCTGTTTCAAGAAAAGAATTCTGGGATTTATTAAAACGGATTAAAAATGAAGGCATTTGCATCATTGTGTCAACACCATATATGGATGAAGCAGGTCGCTGCGATCGTGTCGGGCTTATACAGAAAGGACAGTTCATGAGTATTAACAAACCATCAGAACTTCATAAATCGTTTACAAAACTTTTGTATGAAATTACTCAATTAAAAGGCACCTATACGATGCTTAATAAATTAAGAAAGTTGTCGTGGTGTGAAACTGTATGGATGTTTGGTCAAACAATACATATCACTTTATCGGGGGAAAATGAAGAGCACCAATTCCTTCAATATGCGGATGAACAGAATCTTCATGTCAGGAAGATAAAAGCAGGAATTGAAGATACATTTATGGAATTAATGAAATTAACTTGATATGCAATCTGGAGAGAATATAATATGGGTAAAGGATATGGTAAAAAAGTTTGGTGATTTTGTGGCCAATGATCATTTAAACTTTTCAGTCAAAAAAGGAGAGATTTTTGGATTTCTGGGGGCAAATGGAGCAGGCAAAACCACTGCAATCAGAATTTTGTGTGGACTTTCATATCCAACTTCAGGAGAAATTAAAATTGCCGGATACGATGTCTATAAGAATCGTGATACTATTAAGAAAAAGATAGGATATATGAGTCAGAAATTTTCCTTATATGAGGACTTGACTATTGTTGAGAATATAAAATTTTATGCTGGTATATATGGGATAAATCGTAAAGTGATTGAGTCTAGGACAGAAGAACTCCTTGACAGACTTGGAATAAATAATATTCGAAATAGACTTATCAGGGATATTCCCCTGGGTTGGAAACAAAAACTTGCTTTTTCGGTAGCTGTTTTTCATAATCCTTCAATAGTTTTTCTGGATGAACCTACAGGCGGGGTTGATCCTATTACCCGGCGACAGTTCTGGGAAATGATAAATGAATCAGCATTACAGGGAATAACCGTTTTTGTGACAACACATTATATGGATGAGGCAGAGTATTGTGACAGAGTTTCTATCATGGTTGATGGTAAAATCGTTGCTATAGATACTCCTCAACGTTTAAAGGAAATATACAATGCAAAAGATATGAACAGTGTATTTCTCACTTTGGCGAGAGCGGAAATCTAGCATAAAGGACACAGGAATGATAACAATTTATAAAAAAGACGGAGTTGGTTTAAAACAATTACTCTTATTTATATATCAATTTTTTTCTTATGAATATGACATTTTTATGCATTTTAATGATGTAAGTCTCGAATATGTGCGGATATTAAATTCGTTAAAAACTTCGCAAATATTAAAGTTTAAACTAAAAACTTCAAATGAAACGCTTCTGGGGCTTTGTAATTAAAGAGTTTTATCACATTTTCAGAGACTATCGCACGCTTATCATCCTGTTTGGGATTCCGATAGCTCAGATTCTAATCTTTGGATTTGTTGTTTCAAATGAGATAAGGAATATCAAAATAGCTATCCTGGACTATTCGCGTGATGAAGTAACCTACAAAATTACAAATAAACTGCTTTATTCCGGGTATTTCGAATTAACAAGTTACCTGAATAGTTATAGTGAAATTGAAGAATCATTCAGGAAAGGAGATATAAAAGAAGTAATTATTTTCGAGTCTGGATTTTCATCTAATCTCACTCGTCTGGGGAAAGCATCCGTACGTATTGTTACTGATGCTTCCGATGCAAATACGGGAAGGTTAATTACAAACTATACTCAGGGTATTATATTAAGCTATCTTAAAGAAATTATGCCCGTTAACCTAAACTTACCCTACACCATTGATTCACGTCCAAGAATGTATTTTAACCAGGGTTTACAAGGAGTATATATGTTTGTACCGGGTACAATGGCCATGATATTGACCCTGATTTCGGCATTAATGACTTCCATTTCAATTACACGGGAGAAAGAAATGGGCACAATGGAAACTTTGCTTGCTTCTCCACTTAAACCAGTCCAGATAATACTCGGGAAAGTCACCCCCTATATTCTCTTATCGTTTATTGATGCTATTGTAATCCTGATGTTGGGCTACCTGGTATTCGGATTGCCTTTTAATGGAAGCATTATCCTGTTATTGTTTGAAATGATTTTATATATTATTCTATCATTATCGCTCGGAATTTTTATATCAACTGTTGCAAAAAATCAACAGGTTGCTATGTTCATATCCATGCTGGCTCTTATGTTGCCAACTTTACTTTTATCAGGTTTTATTTTTCCGGTTGAAAATATGCCCTTACTTCTTCAAGGTTTATCATTTATTATGCCACCACGATGGTTTATATCAATTCTCAAAAATATCATGCTTATGGGTACCGGTATTTTATTTGTCTGGAAAGAAACATTGATATTAACAGCTATGACCTTACTATTTATTATAATGAGTGTTAAAAGGTTTAAGATCAGACTCTAATAATGAGAATTTTAATTTCAATATTGCAAAAAGAATTCATTCAGATTTTCAGGAACAGAGTAATGTTGCCTTTTATTTTTCTGGCTCCGATCCTGCAAATGGTAATTCTTGTCTTCGCAGCAAACCTTGAGATGAAAGAAATCAAATTTTATGTGGTTGACAAGGACCTTTCTGAAGTTTCAAGGAGATTGACTGCTGATTTTAAAGGTTCGGCATTCTTTAAATTCCAGGGATCAGGTTTTGATTTAAATGAAGCTGAGAATAAACTCATGCGAAATGAAACAGATATGATTCTGCATTTCACTGAGGGTTTTGAGAAGAATCTTCAAAAGGAGAACAAGTCGGGTGTTCAATTGCTAATTAATGCAATTAATGCTACAAAAGCCAGTCTAATCCATGCTTATTCGGACGGAATCATTCATGATTTTAACAACAATATTCGGTTGGAATGGCTGGGAATAGAAAAATTTGACCAGATTAAAAATATTGACATTTCATATTCTTACTGGTATAATCCGGAATTAAACTATAAGATTTTCATGCTACCCGGAATTCTAGTCATTCTGGTAACAATTATCGGGATGTTTCTGGCAGCCTTGAATCTTGTAAGGGAAAAAGAGTTGGGAACCGCAGAACAAATAAACGTTACCCCAATACGTAAATTTCATTTCATCATTGGAAAACTCCTGCCATTTTGGGTAATCGCATTATTTGAGCTTGCATTCGGGCTTTCTGTTGGAAAAATTTTCTTTTTTCTTCCTGTACTCGGAAATCCGTTACTTCTTTTCGGGTTTGCTGGAGTCTACCTCCTTGTAGTTCTTGGTATAGGTCTTTTAATATCAACATTGGCGGAGACACAACAGCAGGTGATGTTCCTGGCATTCTTTTTTATGTTGACTTTTACTCTTATGAGTGGAATTTTCACTCCGGTGGAAAGTATGCCTGATTGGGCTCAGAAACTTAATATAATCAATCCATATGCTTATTTTATGAAAGTAATCCGCATGATCCTTCTTAAAGGTTCATCATTCCATGATATTAGCCATGAGTTCTATTCTTTATTGATTTATGCATCAATAACCTTGAGCCTTGCAGTATGGAGGTACAGGAAGATTAGCTAAATAGTTTGGAGAACACGGATCATATAGAAATAATATTTTAGTCAGTAAAATTAACCTATCCAACTCCTGACTAATTATTATTTCTTATTTTGAAGCTTTAATAAGAACCTTTCCGACAGATTATTATACAAAGGTATTAATATCTGATTGGGTTGATAATTTTTACTTTAAGTCAAGTTGTAAAAATAGTAGATTTGAGATATCCTTATAAAGATTAGGATCTCTTATGGATTATTTGTTAACAATCAGTGAAATTCATTACTTTTATTGTAAAGAACATCTTCCTAAATCAATATTGATTTAATTCTTTCTTTTTATTTTTTCATTCTATAAATGGGAAATAATAAAATAATGTGATGTACATATTTTAAAATATTTAATTAACTATTAGGAGGAGAGATGCAAAAAAAAATCACCCGTCGTGAAATGGTAAAGTCTGTAACCGGCTTTACTATAGGTGCCGGAGTTGCAAGTTTATCTTTTAACTCTTCATTATTGTCTGAACCTATATCTCAGACCGGCAATCATGTCAATGTTAAAGTTTCACCACCAGGACCAAAATCCCTTTCACTCTTAAAAGATATTAAAAAATACTCTTTAATTAATGTATAAATTTTATAAGAACCTATGTATGTGCGCAATCAGAATATTAAATTGAAAAAGCAATCAAAATTAATAATTCAAAATTTTTTATTCAAAATTTTTTATTTGACAAAATTTAAAACATTAATATATAATTATAAAAAATATA
>CAZKMG010000079.1:12432-12788 GCA_964553465.1 uncultured Bacteroidaceae bacterium | reverse complement strand
GATTGAGGCCCTATCATATGCAAGTTACAGGAGTTGAAACAGAGAATGATTTAATGAATTCTGACTTTGCTAAATATGGTGAGGAATCAGGATTATGGACCGGGGATGACGTAAAAGGATTTACAAAAATATTTTCTAATCCTATGAAGATATATTATACAGTTAATAAAAATGAGAAACCTGAAATCTAATACTATGACGACCTTAAATACAAAACTGGCCATTATTGGTGGCGGAAATATTGGATGTGCAATTGCCAAAGGATTGCTCAGATCTGAGAAAATGTCTCCTAAAAATATTTTCCTTACCCGGCGAAATATTGATAAACTGGATGAATTTATCGGGAGTGATTTTTA
>CAZKMG010000079.1:0-12422 GCA_964553465.1 uncultured Bacteroidaceae bacterium | reverse complement strand
TGCCCTGAAGAACTCTGAGATTATTATTCTTGCAGTATTACCCTCTCAACTTATGGGATTGATTGACAGTTTAGCTCCTGAGCTCGATCCCAGTAAACATATTTTAGTCTCGGTGGTTACAGCTTTTACTATAAAGGAGATTAAACAAAAGACTGGAAAAGATATGCCGGTAATTCGAGTCATGCCTAATACAGCAGCAGCCGTTGGGCAGTCAATGACATGTATTTCTGCAGAGGAAGCTGATATGGCCCACATACCTAAAGTTAAGACAATTTTTGAATTATTCGGAAGCACCCTGCTTATTGCAGAAAACCTGATGGCCTCTGCAACGATACTGGGAGCATGTGGTATAGCCTTTTTTATGAGATATATACGCGCAGCATCACAAGGAGGGATACAGGTAGGATTCCATGCAGCAGATGCGCAGCTTATTGCTGCACAAACTGCCCGGGGAGCAACCTCCCTTTTATTAGAATCAGGAAATCACCCTGAACGGGAAATTGATAAAGTAACAACTCCTATGGGATGTACTATTGCCGGACTAAATGAAATGGAACATAATGGTTTAAGTTCTGCTTTAATTAAAGGAATTATTACATCTTATAATGAAATAAATAAATTAAAGTGATTAATGAATCACATACTGAAGCGATCAACCTGCTTAAACAGATTCTGGCCATTCCATCATTGAGTACGGAGGAGGATCAGGTATGTACTTTCCTTGAAAATTGGCTTTCGGGTAAAGGATATAAAGTAAACCGGAAATTTAACAATATCTGGATAGAATCCAAGAAAGGACGGGATTTGCCAACCGTACTGCTAAATACTCACCTGGATACAATAAAACCAACAGCTGCATGGACTAAGGATCCGTTTCTTCCGGAGATAATAGATGGAAAAATCTTTGGTTTGGGAAGTAATGATGCTGGTGCTTCGATAGTATCGATGATATTCGCGTTTATGCACCTTGATAAACTTACTAGACGAGGTTTTAATCTGATCCTGACCCTGAGCGCTGAAGAGGAAATATCGGGCGTAAAAGGGATTTCTTCTATTATTTCTGAACTTGGACAATTCGATATTGCTATTATAGGCGAACCCACTTCAATGAATATGGCTGTGTGTGAAAGAGGCCTTATCGTATTGGATTGCTATGCTAAAGGGAAAGCTGGTCATTCCGCACATAGAAACGGTGAAAATGCTATTTTAAAAGTAGTAAGGGATATTGAAATTCTTGAGTTACTGCAATTCAACCGGAAATCCAAATTTCTGGGAGATATTGGAATTTCAGTGACACAGATTGAAGGTGGCATCCAGCATAATATCATTCCTGATCTCTGCAAGTTTGTCGTTGACGTAAGAACTAATGAACAATATACAAATGAGGAAATTGTAAATATCATTAAATCCAGTATCAGTTCAGAAGTGATTCCACGATCCATGCGACTGGCTTCATCTTCAGTTGATATTACTCATCCTTTGGTGGTAAAAGCAATTGGACTTGGGATTGAAACATTTGGATCAAAAACCTTATCAGACCAAGCAGTTATTCCTGGCCCATCTGTAAAGATAGGACCTGGAAAATCCGAAAGATCTCACCAGGCTGATGAATTTATATTTTTACATGAGATAAGTAATGCAATTGAGCTGTATATTAAATTATTAACAGGATTTAAAAATAAATAATGAAACTCTGGGATAAGGGAAAGAAAACAGATAATAGAATTCTTGAATTCACTATTGGAAGGGATCGGGAGCTGGATATGGAATTCGCATCATTTGATATGCTTGCATCCATGGCTCATGTTATTATGCTTGAATCCGTTGGGCTCATTGAGAATGAAGAAATGACTAAACTCCTCACTGAACTTCTAAATCTTTATGAATCAAATCTCATAAATAACTTCATCATTGAAGAAGATATTGAAGATATTCATTCACAGGTAGAAAAAATTCTTATTGAAAAATTAGGTGAAGAAGGAAAAAAAATTCATACCGCACGAAGCCGAAACGATCAAGTTCTTGTCGACCTTAAGCTATTTTATCGTAAGAAAACAGTTCAAATTGCTGTTTCATTAAAGAAATTAATATCCATCATGATCGATAAAGGAAAGGAAAACAAAGATGTGCTGATGCCCGGATATACACATTTTCAGGCTGCTATGCCTTCTTCCTTCG
The DNA here is from genome assembly GCA_964553465.1 of uncultured Bacteroidaceae bacterium. Taxonomy (GTDB): domain Bacteria; phylum Bacteroidota; class Bacteroidia; order Bacteroidales; genus CAZKMG01. Next base: position 10,244 of record CAZKMG010000079.1, on the reverse strand, counting down.
GTCTCTGGTTTGGGGCGTATGCAGAAAGTCTTGTCGAAGATCTGATGATCCATGAGGGTCTGATGCGATATATTAACCAGAATCCTCTCGGATCTGCTGCTGGGTATGGATCCTCTTTTCCTATCGACAGGGAAATGACTACTTCGCTTCTTGAATTTGATAATTTGCACATTAGTTCGGTAAATGCGCAAATGAGCAGGGGTAAGGTTGAAAAACACATTGCTGCAGGACTTGGAAGTATAGCTGCAAGTCTTTCGAAAATGTGTATGGACATGACTTTATTTATGAGCCAGAATTTTGGATTTATTAACCTACCTGATGAATTTACGACAGGATCCAGCATAATGCCGCATAAAGCAAATCCTGATGTAGTTGAAATCGTTAGGGCAAAATGCAACCGAATTTCAGCAATCTATAACGAAGTGCAACTTATGACACAAAACTTACCATCAGGGTACCATAGGGATTACCAGCTTTTAAAGGAAATTGTTTTCCCTGCGTATAAAGAAATTGAAGAGTGCATTAAAGTGATGGGACAAATTATAAGAAATCTGATTATTAATAAAAATATTACTGAAGATATAAAATACCTTTATATTTTTAGCGTGGAAAATGTTAATGAAAAAGTAAAAAATGGAGTTCCATTTCGCGAAGCCTATGCTCAGGTCGCCAATGAAATTGGTACAGGAAAGTATAGTCGGGAGGCGAAGGTAAAATATACCCACACTGGAAGTATTGGGAATCCCGGATTCGATAAAATCGAAGCAAAATTGGATAATGTATGGAAGAGATTAGAAGTAGGAAAATACGTTTCGTTTGAAGAAAGATTCATTAATAAAGTAAGAGAGATTTAATAATGGTACACAGAAAACAATTAAAGAATAAAAACAAGATAGTTGTAAAGGTTGGGTCAAGTACTATTACGCATGAAAATGGCAAACTTAATCTGATGCGGATTGAAAAACTTGTCAGGACGCTTGTCGATATTCATAATTCGGGGAAGAAAGTTATACTTGTATCTTCAGGTGCTATTGCAACAGGAGCAGCAAAAATGGGATTAGATAAAAAGCCAGGTGATAAAATAAAAAAACAGGCTTTGGCAGCAATTGGACAGGCTGAATTAATAAAAATATATGATAAATTTTTTGAAGAATACAACAAAACTGTAGCCCAGATTCTCCTTACTAAGGATGGTATTGAAGATTCAACACGTAGACGGAACGCTAAGAACACTATTAATGAAATTCTCAGCATGGGAATAATCCCTATCATCAATGAAAATGATACCGTTTCAACCCATGAGATTGAGTTTGGTGACAACGATACTCTTTCAGCGCTTGTATCAAGTCTGATAAATGCAGATTTGTTAATAATACTCTCTGATATTGATGGTATTTTCACCAGTGATCCAAAAATGGACGAAACTGCAAAACTTATATCAAAAGTTATGGATCTTTCGGAAGACCTGGAATCCTATATTTTTGAACATCGCTCTGCTTTTGGAACTGGAGGTATGGCTTCAAAAATTGTTGCAGCAAGACACTGTATTGAGCATGATATTGATATGGTTATTACAAATGGTTCTGATCCTTCTATTATTTTTGACGTACTTGAAGGGAAGGAAGTAGGAACACATTTTGTTTCAAAGGAAAGCTTAATTAATTGTGAATAATTAAAGAGAATGAGATATTTTGGAATAGTATTACAATTGTAAAATTTGATTTTATTATCATTGTTTAAGCACTTTTTAAAATATGAAAGAATTAATAGAAATAGGTAAGAAAGCGAAAAATGCATCTTTAATTCTCGCAAATGCATCATCCGGACTGAAAAATGATGCACTTCAGCGTGCTGCTTATAATTTGCAAAAATATTCCGGAGATATATTACAGGCAAACCTCACTGATCTTGAAAATGCTGAGAAAACTGGATTAAAGGGATCAATTTTGGATCGCTTGAGACTTTCCCGGGAAAGGATTGAGTCAATTGCTGAAGGATTAAAACAAGTTACAACGCTTGAAGATCCGATAGGAGAAGTCATACGTATGTGGAAACGTCCTAATGGTTTGAGAATAGGGCTAAAAAGAGTACCCCTGGGAGTCGTAGGGATGATTTATGAAGCAAGACCTAATGTTACGGTTGATGTATTCGGACTTTGTATAAAAACCGGGAATGCTTCAATTTTAAGGGGAGGGAAGGAAGCTTTATATTCAAATAAAGCTATTGTAAATGTTCTAAGAAGATCTTTAATGGAATCAGGATTACCCGAAAATTCTGTACAATTGATTGAAGATACTTCCAGGGAAAGTGCGGTTGAACTGATGAAACTGAATGATTATTTAGATGTTTTGATTCCCAGGGGAGGAGCGGGTCTTATTAAAACCGTTGTTGAAAACAGTAAAGTTCCTGTTATAGAAACCGGAGTTGGGAATTGTCATATATATATTGATGATGAAGCCGATAAGGAAAAAGCTATCTCAATTACTTTTAATGCGAAAACACAACGACCGGGAGTGTGTAATGCTGCAGAAAGTCTTTTGGTCCATTCATCTGTAGCAGAATTACTTTTACCTCTTATCGGCAAAAAGCTTCATGAAAATAATGTAGAATTACGGGGTGATCAAACTGTTTGTAAAATTTTGAATTATGCAATTCCAGCAAGTGAAGAAGATTGGGGAACCGAATACCTGGACTTAATTATGTCAGTTAAGATTGTAGGATCTTTAAAGGAAGCTATTGACCATATAAATACTTATGGAACAAAGCATTCTGAAGCAATTGTAACTGAAAGCTATTCACATGCCCAGCAATTTCTGGATGAAGTGGATGCAGCTGCAGTATATGTAAATGCATCTACCAGATTTACCGATGGTTTTGAATTTGGTTTTGGAGCTGAAATCGGTATTAGTACCCAAAAACTTCATGCAAGAGGCCCCATGGGATTAACAGCACTTACCTCAACCAAATACATAATTTATGGAGATGGACAAATCAGGTAGACCATAAAACGCCAGGAATTAAATCAAAAATTTCTGTGGCAACGGGAATCGACTTTTTCTTTAACATTAACCCTATCCATTTTTCTCAATAATATTCGTGTTGTATATAGAATTCTTTAAGTGGACATTACTTTAGAAAAGAGTTTCTTTAGTGAAGAAAACAGTCAGATGTATGCGATTTAGGATGAATAGACATCGGGTTTGGCCTATTTGCAAAAATCAATTAATTAAATTCAGAATTATACGCAGAGGAGAAAATAATTCTTCAATTGGAATTTGAAGACTTTTACAATCCATAAGGCTTACTTTACCAGCCTCCTTTTCTTCTTAGTCCCTCAGCATAATAGATAATTCCAACATTTATAACAAATTGGCTATATTTTCCAGCAATATATTTACCGGATATAAAAGCATCGAAATAATTGCTAACGAACATATTAATAGCTCCGCCAAGGTTTAATCCCAAACCAATCCCCGTTTTATTTTCAACATTCTGAGTTTGTGAAATATCCCATTTTGAAATGACTGAAGTAGTATTTATTCCGGCAATTCCTACAAGTCTGAGTGGATCCTCTCTGTAAAGACTATAATGAAAATCACAATCAGCTTGAAACATGTAATTTTTTAAAGTAGCATCGTCAGCAGGGTAGAACTTCTTTTGAACCGAAAATGCTGTTAATCCAGGAACAATTTTCAGTTGTTTGTTAATTTTAAAATAGACTTTGGCATAAATTGCAGGATTACCTGTTGTAAGTGAATTAACATCGATACCTGAAGAAAATGCAAGGCCTGCCGCTACAGCGGGTATCTGAGCTGACAATTCGGATGCAAGAAATAACAAAAAAATTGTGGAACAAATTTTTAACTGCTTCATATATAATATGTTAAAAATTTAAATTTAATTTTAATTAATATTGATCAAGTGCATATAACTCATCCCGATTACTATCCCTACCCCAAATGCTAGAAATATATCCGGTAAAAATAATAATAATGCAATTGATTGGTTAAAAGAAATGTAAGAATTTTGGCATATATATTTTTGATATAAGCTGAAATTGCAGATTAATTATTCAAATTCAACAGTAATTATTATCCAGGAAAAGTATTATTATGAATAGTGGGATTAAGGAGTAATTTGAAGTTCGAGTTTTATCAAATTGCAACTTGGTAAAAATTTTTAATTTTGATACCTAAAAAATATTAAATTTGTTTTTTGGAATTAAATTCAGATAATAATAAATTTAGCTAATGGTAAATAATAGCGGCGAAATTGTACAAGTAATAGGGCCGGTAATCGATGTCAGTTTTGAAAAGTCAGGTTCTGAACTTCCCAATATTCATGATGCACTAGAAATTGATCGCGAGGATGGATCGGTTCTGGTTATTGAGTGTCAGCAACATATTGGAGAGAATACAATAAGAACCATTGCAATGGATTCTACCGATGGTTTGCAACGTGGAATGAAGGTAAGGTTAACTGGATCTCCTATTAAAATGCCTGTTGGCGAACATGTAAGAGGGAGGTTATTAAATGTTGTAGGTCAGGCTATTGATGGGATTGGTTTCGTGGATAATTCCAAAGGATATCCGATACATAGTATGCCTCCTAGATTTGAAGATCTTTCTACTGAAGCTGAAGTACTATATACAGGGATAAAAGTTATTGATCTACTAGAACCTTATTCAAAGGGTGGAAAAATTGGACTTTTTGGGGGGGCAGGAGTAGGAAAAACTGTAATTATTATGGAACTTATCAATAACATCGCTAAGAAATACTCAGGCCTCTCTGTATTTGCTGGTGTAGGTGAAAGAACCAGGGAAGGGAACGACCTTTTACGCGAAATGATTGAATCCGGAGTTATTAGATACGGAAAAGAGTTTGATAAGAGTATGAAGGATGGGGGATGGGATTTGAACACCATTGATCATGAATTGCTCAAGAAATCACAAGCTACATTGGTTTTCGGACAGATGAATGAACCTCCCGGTGCGCGTGCAACTGTTGCTCTTTCTGGACTGACAGTTGCTGAAGCCTTCCGCGATGGAGATGAAAAATCGGGTGGTAGTGATATTCTTTTCTTTGTAGATAATATTTTCAGATTTACACAGGCAGGTTCAGAAGTATCTGCATTACTGGGTCGTATGCCATCTGCTGTTGGTTACCAGCCAACACTTGCTACCGAAATGGGGATGATGCAGGAGAGGATTACCTCAACCAAACGCGGTTCAATTACTTCTGTACAAGCAATATATGTTCCAGCTGATGACCTTACAGACCCTGCTCCTGCAACAACATTTACGCATCTTGATGCAACAACTGTACTTGATAGAAAAATTTCAGCCCTGGGTATTTATCCAGCTGTAAACCCTCTTGAATCAACATCCCGGATCCTGACCCCTGAAATAGTTGGTCATGAACACTATAATACTGCTCAAAAAATTAAAGAATTACTTCAAAGGTATAATGAGTTGCAGGATATAATTGCTATTCTTGGAATGGATGAACTTTCTGAAGAAGATAAGCTTGTTGTCCATCGAGCCAGAAGAGTAATGAGATTTCTCTCCCAGCCCTTCCATGTTGCTGAACAATTTACAGGTATCCCAGGGGTATTGGTTTCTATTGAAGATACTATCAAAGGTTTTAATATGATCATGGACGGAGAAGTGGATAAATATCCAGAAGCAGCTTTTAATCTTGTGGGGACTATCGAAGAAGCTATTGAGCATGGCGAGAAAATGATTAAAGAATCACAAAATTGAGGTTGAAAATAGATGACAGGGTAAAAATTATACCTGAATGTGTTCCAGGTGAACTGTCCACAATAATTTGTAAAACATGCATCTCGAGATAATAAGCCCAGAAAAAAAACTGTTCACCGGTGAGGTAAAACTGGTGCAACTTCCCGGGTCATTGGGCTCATTTGAAATCCTCAAAGATCATGCGCCTATAATCTCTTCACTTAATAAAGGAACAATAAAAATAATCAGCCCGGAAGGGGTAACAAAATTTTTCGAAATAGAAGGGGGTGTAATTGAAGCAAAAAACAACGATATCATTGTTCTTGCAGAATCTGTTCAAGGTTAAAATGATATTTCTGAAGATAAGGAAAGGAGTCATCTTTTTTCTGGTAATTTCATTAATTGGTCTTTTATCTTCATTCAGAGTAGTAAGAAAAAGTCTTGTTCAGTTTCCTTCTGAAGATGGGATTATTATCACGGCTGACCATTACTTTTCCAGGAAAGGTTCTCCTTATATTCTTTTATTTCACCAGGAAAACTCAAGTCGGGGGGAATTTGATTCCATTGCGGAAAGGATCGTTAAGATTGGATATAATTGTCTGGCTGTAGATTTGCGCATGGGTGATAAATTTGGGTATGTTGAAAATGAAACAGTAAAATCAGCCCGCGAAAATGGAAAATCAACAGGGATCATGGAAGCTTTAAAAGATATTTCTTCTTCTATTGAATATGTATGGAATCTGAGCGGGCAACAAATTATTCTTTTTGGAAGTGGTGCCTCTGCATCCCTGGCTCTTATAGAGGGGAAGTCAAATGAACGAATAAAGGCCGTTATAACTTTTAGTCCGGGAGAATATTTTCGTCCTAACGTCGTAATGAAATCCTATTTATCCGGTTACCCAAAAATGATTTATGCTGGATGTACAGACTATGAATACCCTTTCGTCCAGGAAATGTTTTCTGAAACAGATGAGAGTATGAAAATAATTTTCAGGCCTAGCTTTGGACATGGGGCAAGGGGAACAATGGCTCTATTCAGTGATAATCCTACCAGGGATGAATACTGGCTTTCCTTACTTCTTTTTTTCAAATCACTCAGATAAAAGTTATATAACTAGTGGTTAAATTCCTGATAATACGTTTGAGCTCAATCGGTGATATTGTATTAACTACACCCGTGATTCGTTGTATAAAAAAGCAGGTTAAAGGATCAGAAATTCATTATTTAACGAAAAAAAATTTTTCTTCTGTACTTGAAAACAATTTATTTATTGACAAATTATGGCTCTATGATAATAATCTCAATGAAATAATCCGCGAATTAAAAAAAGAACATTTAGATTATATTATTGATCTTCATCACAATTTCCGGACAATGAAGATTAAAAATAATCTCAGATTAGCATTTTTTACAGTTGATAAACTTAATGTAAAAAAGTGGTTGCTGGTAAATCTTAAAATAGACCTTTTACCTAGAATACATATTGTTGACAGATATTTGGATACAGTAAAATTATTTGATGTAAAAAATGATGGAAAAGGGTTGGATTATTTTATTTCCGATGATAATAAAAAACTTCCTTCAGAGATAAATTCTCTTATTCCTGAAAGATTTATTGCCGTCTCAATCGGTGCTCATCATAAAACAAAAAAAGTGCCTCCATTTAAACTGGCTGTTATATGCGATAAATTAAATTTGCCTGCAGTACTCCTTGGTGGACAAACTGATATGGAAGAAGCATCGGAAATAATTCGAGAAAGTTCAAGAAAAACTATCATTGACTTAACAGGTAAATTAAGTATTAATCAATCCGCATCGATTATTTTGCGCTCTGAATTGGTTATTACCCACGATACAGGATTAATGCATATTTCTGCTGCTTTTAGAAAAAAAATTATATCAATTTGGGGCAACACTATTCCGGAATTTGGCATGCATCCTTATATGCCTGTGGAAGGATCAAAAATTTTTGAAATAATGGGACTTAAATGTAGACCTTGTTCAAAAATCGGTTATGAAAAATGCCCGAAAGGGCATTTTGATTGTATGATGAAGCAAGATGAGGAAAAAATTGCAGATTGGGCGAATAGTTTAATCAAACCAGGGAAGTAGACATAGAAAGCTTAATTAATGTATTGAATATTAATTAAATAAAAATTCTAATCCATGTGAAAGAATATTTTTGAATCATACAATTCCTACATTTCCCACAAATTAATTCACTGAGCAATAAACTTATAAACTATTCTTCCTCTTTGGGTCTTCGGGGCGTTTAAATTTCCTTCAAAACGGGTTCTAAGAGCATATTTTTCTGCTACGCTTTTAATACAATCCTTATCAGGAAAATCTTGCTGGACAAAAGCTTTGGAAGAAATTACCCGGCCTGATTGATCAACCAGAATATCTACATTAACAGTACCTTCACCCTGGCATTTATAAACAGGTACTGGCAGATATATTTTATATCTGTTAACAGGGGGTTCTAAAAATTCGTAAGTTATATTTGTAGGCCCTTTATAATCATCTATTTCTGTTTCCCTGGGTTGTACTTTATTTTCGGGTATATAATCCTTCTGGTTTAATTTCTTTTGAATTTCTTCTTGTTGTTTTCGCCACTCTTCACTTCTTGATTGATCCAGCTCTTTCTCGACCTGGTCAACGTAATTCCGGGTACTAATTTCCTTATCTAATTTTTCAGCAAGGTTTGAGGCAAAATTACTTGCATTAGCCTGCTGAGAAAGCATTCGCTCCAGATATGCAGCCTCTGCAGGCGTCAGTTCTGTTTTTTCCTTTGTTGGAATTTTATCTTCTGATTGTTGCTGGGTAAAATCGATTGTAATTCCTAATTCATGCTTTTCCTGTAAAGAGTTTATTTTAATGATCAGGAAAAGAATTAAAAGAGATAAGTGAAATATTATAGTACCAAGTATTCCTGGTAAATTATTATTTATCCATCTTTTTAATGAAAAAGGTTTTTTTTCAAGATGTCCAAATATCTTTTGAGTAGGATCCAATTCTGTTGTTTTGTACAAAGTTAATATATATATGGGGGATTGGAAATACGTGCTGTATAGCCGATAAAGATATTTAAACTAATCGGATAATATAAATTTATCCATATTAACAGTAAAAAGAAACTGATAATTTAACCTGTTTTCAAAAGGCAGGTAGGAAATTCTGGCCCCCGTTGAAAATTCAAAAATAAAGCGAAATAAATGGTGGTCAACATAAATTTCAAGGCCTTCAGATAGGAATTCCTTATTTGAAATAACCTGTGTATTTCCATTGGATCTGTAATATAGATCCTTTCCTTTCAGATAATCCATAAATATATTTGCCCGTAGGCGTTTAATATATATTATTGGGCCAATACTCAAATCGGGGTGAATTAGGGGAAGGACATAATTTCCGCTAAAACTAGTCATTGATAGGGCAGTAATATTATCGTAACCTCTTGGAAATTTTATCAAATTGCTAAAAATATATTTGTTCGGTCGTTGATCCTGCCACCCTGTAATTAATTTGATACCATGATTCCTTAGAATTCCTGGCAAATATATTGTTGTTTCCATGGATGAATTCGATCCGAAAAGTTCATCTTCCCAGGGTGTACTTACACTTTTAAGGTTGATGGTAAATCCAAGATCAGGCTGAAGATCCATCCGGGAAAAACTTTTGTATGAATAGATATAAAGTCCTGGTTCAAATAAAATAATACCTCGTTTATAAGCCTGTTCCTTAGTATAGTAAAAGTAGGAAGAATTATAGCTTATTTTCGCTGAGGGTTGAAGGCCGGAATAATAATTACCTGTATTTAAAGTAATAGGGATATAAGATAATAATCGGTAATTCACATTGGTTTTGATGACAGGAAGGCTAATGTTTTCTTCTGTCGCAACATATGGTTTTCCTCCATATTTTGAAGAAAATTCAAAAACAGGGTAAAATCCTTTATATGTAAATGTGGCATAAAAATAATTAGTTTTATCAAGGTATTCATATGATAGACTCGAAATTGCTGTTCCAAGATTATTCTGAGACAATAAGGTTAAACCGGGACTGACCAGGGGTTTATCAATTGTTGGATTATTATAATCGAAATAAAAGGGAGCCCAGCTATGAAATTTGAAAAGATGTGTGAGTTTATGATAACGATTCTCTGGATAATTCACTGTATCAGAGAATGAAGAATTATTCTGGGGAGGAGTATCCTTATTTTCAACAGTATAAAATGATTGTTCTGTAATTTTTTCAGGGAAATGAAAGTTGGTTTTTTCAGGCAGATTAATTCTTTTTATTTTCAGATCATATCCTTTATCTGAATAATCTGAAAAGACCAATAGTGAATTATCACTTGAAACATCAGGTTGAAAAGCACCGAATTTTGAATTACTTAATTTGATAAGACCTGAATCCTGAAGATCAATATAAAAAATATTATCAAGTCCATCGAAGGAGGCATTAAAGTATAAATTATTCCCCTTTGTTGAAAGTTCACTTAG
>CAZKMG010000078.1:0-12880 GCA_964553465.1 uncultured Bacteroidaceae bacterium | reverse complement strand
GGTTAAAGCATTGGAAACATCAGCGTCTGTTTTTCCCATTCTGGAAGTTATATTAGAATAAAAATGAAGGAGCTTATGTATTTTATGATAAAAAGATTTTATTAGATCCTGAAAAAATAATCCTTATTCCACCCAATACCCCGTTTTCCACTGATATTATTGGAAATGATATCCAATTACCAACACCAAACAACATGGAGGGAGGATTGAAAATGCCTGCGGTTTAATGTATCACTCCAATCACATTATTAGTGATATAGTAGATTTTAGTGGATTTTCAGACCGTTATTATTTCACCAAAGTATTTAATTCCATTATGTCGGTTTCCCTAGCAAAGTATAAATAACAGGTTTTGTTAAGGATTGGGTAAAGGATGAGAATGTTCATTTAGAGATTTTATCTGAGTTGTTATAAACCAAAACAAAATTGTTTTATGCCCAGGGATATCAAGTGAATAGTTTTGCATTTTATATTTGGCTGTTATATACCATCCATTTTTTTAATGCCCGAATGCCATTTATAAAATGGTTTCCAGGATCATGTAAAAGGCATTCTAATTGACAGTTGAACGCAGACTATATGAAAGTAGCTATAATATAATTCCTTAATTATTTAAAAAGATAATTTATGAAATTAGGTAATCAGTAAGCAAAAATTTTTTATTTTTATATATCATTTCAGAATCCAGATGAAATCCCGGCTCAACTATTTCAAATTAGGAAATTAACTATCCATAATACCTGAATTTATGAAAACAAAAGCTGTATTTTTAATTATGTGTCTTGTCTTGATTATTTCTGCTTGTAGTAAAGATGGCCGACACTTTACAAAAAATAAATATTCCTGGGAAAAACCTCAAGCGAAAGTACTCGAAAATGGTGACTTGGTATGGCAGCCTGAAGACTTTAAATATGTTGCCGGCTCAGAAGTAAGGTATATTGATTTTGAAGGTGGAGATGACAGTAATGATGGGCTGCGCAAATCAACTCCCTGGAAGCATCATCCCTGGGATCCTGCAGCAACAGGGAGGGCTCAATCTGTAAGTGGCATTTATACCTATGTTTTTAAAAGGGGAGTAGTGTACCGAGGGGTGCTCATAGCCAAAGAGTCAGGGGAAGAGGGGAATCCAATCCGCCTAACGTCCGATCCCTCATGGGGTAAAGGAGAAGCTGGAATGTATGGGTCCAACAGATTTACTTCTGGTTGGAAAAAAGCCGACGCACAAATTGCACCGAACATTCCGGAACCGGAAAAAGTATGGTACCAGGATATTGATGAGAATATTCCAGACACAAAAGTAGTTTGTGAACTGGGTCAAGAAGGGATCAAAAGAGTGCGGCTTGCCAGGACTCCTAATTATCAGGATTCTCCTGATGATCTATTAAAATACTGGGCCGTTTGGACGCAAAAAGAAAATTATGATGATGTGAATAATAATTTATGGCTGACTGACACGGTTCAGCTCATACAACCTGATCCGGAATATTACACCAGTGGTACGGTCTGGAGCGTAGAAGATGCAGTAAATATGGGTGCCCTCTGGAGACAGAAAATCAAGGAATATGACCCATTAAAACACCGTATTGCAGTGGAAAACAGAAATTTCGGAGGGGTACGCTGTCGCTATTTTATTGAAAACATCCCTTCCCTCCTGGATACAACGTCTGAGTTCTTTTATGACAATTCAATGAGGAGAATGTTTATACGTCTTAATGAGGATAAAGACCCGAATACTACAATCATAGAAGTTGCAAGAACCGATAAATTAATAGAATTAGAAGACAAACATGATATTGTGATAAGCGGATTCACCTTTGCGTTTACAACCAGTGATACACTGCGCCCCAGTTCTAGAGAGGGAATTGGAGTCGTTCAACTTTCAGGTACCTGTTATAATATTGAGGTAAGTCACAATACATTCACTTATGTAAACGGTGCTGTAGCAGCTAAAAATCCTTCCGTAGCTGAACTGACCAGTCACGATATAGTTGTATCCGATAATGATATGCAAGTTGTCGACGACATGGCAATATCATTCAGTAGCGGGGGAAGGATATTTTTTGACAAGGTAAAAATCATGAGAAACCGCATTTATGATAACGGTGGCAGGCACCTGAGCAGATGGACCAGCCCAATTCCTGCAATCGGAGGCTATCTTATAGATGCCGAAATCGCAGGCAATATTGTAGATGTCTCATGGGGTAGCGCAATAAATATCTTCTGGGGAAAGACCGGAAGAGATAGCATCACCTCCCTCCCATTTATCCGGGGATTAATACATCATAATAAGGCATCCAACACCCTCATCGGGACACATGATTATGGCGGAATTGAAAGCTGGCAGGGTGGACCTGTGTATTGTTACAATAATATTTCCCATAATGCATGGGGATACAGGTGTAGAACTGATGACTCACAAGGATATAACTTTTACTTCGATGGAAGCTTTAAACACTGTGTATTTAATAATATTGCTTCAGGTCTTTCATGGAAACAAAGCAGATCGGGCTTCATGACAGTCCTTGGTTTCTATAATATGACTGTTCAAAATACCGGTTACCTTTTAAATTCCCTGACTCATGGTGCTGTAAATGAACTGGATTCGAACGGACATAATGAATACCTGGGAAACCTCGCTGATAGTGTGAGATTCATTTTTAAGAACAGCCTGAAACCTTTCCAGGTACCCTTTGAATCATACGGGTATAATGTGTTCAGCAGAACGCCATTCTTGGGAAGTTTTATTACGGAAGAAGAATTAAAGAGAGGATTCTGGGGTGACAGGAACCTGGTGGATTTTGCCACGTTTAAAAAGAACCTGGAAAGTTACAATCCACAGCTCGCCCAGGTTGGAATTGAAGTTAAAGGACCTGTACTTCCTAATGCCGATAAGCACGATTTTCGCCCTGCTTCCGGAAGTGAAGCCATTGACGGGGGAGTGAAATTCTTTGTATCTTTCCCGCTATATGCCAATGTGGGTGAGTGGAATTTCTATAAGCATCCGGCCGACTCCAGTGTTATTATGGCTGAAAATTTTTATATGACCAATGAATATGGCAGTCGTAATACATATTACCTGGTTCCGAATAATAATCTTAAAGCCCATGGAGTCACACTTAACAGCTTTGTAAAAGGGCAACTTGAAGACTGGACCGAAGGTGCACTGAACTTTGATGGGATGCAATCCTATTGTGAACTGGATCATGACACGGTCTGTTTAAAAGAATGTACGAATGTGGATATGACTACGAACAACTTCATTATAGAAGTTATTTTCCGGTCTGAGAAAGGGCATACAAAGGGTGTCCTGGTTTCAAAATATGATCCTTCAGGCAATGGATATCAACTCGATATAGATTCGAAGGGTAAAGCCAGGTTAAGTCTGATGGTTTCCGGTAAAGCTGCATATACCCTATCCGGCAAACGTTCGATAAATAACGGTTCATGGCACCATGTTCTGGCAGAAGTCGATCGCGAGGGAATTGTAAATATCTGTGTGGATGGAGTAGTAAGTAATGGATCCTCCTCCGGTGAGATCCTTTCTCCCACAGTATCTCTGGGTAATACCGCCAATCTATTAATTGGTAAGGGCCCTGAAGGGAATTTCTTTAAAGGAACAATGGATTTCCTGAGGTTATCAAAGGGAACCCTCGCGGATGCACGTACTACTATCCAGGAAATTTACAAATGGGAATTAAATGGGCCTTTCCTCCGGGATTTTACAGGAAAAGAGCCCATAGGTAAACGTGATGTCGGGGCCATAGAAGTTGAATGAAAGCTTGTAACCATTCACTTTTTCCGACCATACCTGAATTTTACAAGGGAAGCTGGAATCTCAGGAATTAAAGTTGAAAGTGAGATAAGATTTTTGATAATAAAAACCATTGGAGATTATTTCATTCTTAGAGAAACCAGTGTTCCTGGTCACCATTGGCCGGAGTAAATTGACTATCTCCGGTTATATTATTGCGGATTGCACATTTACGATTGCGGGACTGGGGACGTAAAAATAAAAATTACAAACTAGAAACTAATCGGGATGAAAAGCAGGCGTGATTTTTTGAGACGGGCAGGAATAGTTTTCATAGGTGTTGCAGGAAACAAACTTTCCGGAAATGTATTTCCAGGTACTCAGACTTTAACAGATCTCGCAACTAAGCGTTTTCCAAAAAGGATCTTTATGGCCAGGTTTGAGCACGAAACCAATACATTCCATCCTGTCTTAACCACTTCCTGGCGGTTCTCCGAAACAGAAATTATTCCTCTTAATGCCTGGAAGAATGCTGATTTTGATATTATCCCGGGTGTTAGCGCCTCTCCTTCCGGAGGAGGCCTTATCGCGGAAGCACCCTGCCGCGAGGCCATGGAACGTATCTTACATTCCTTACGTGAGGCATTACCTGTGAACGCGGTTTTCCTAAACCTTCACGGGGCAATGTTTGCCGAAGGAGTCGGGCATGCTGAAACGGTACTTGTGAGGAAAGTCCGTGATATAGTGGGCTGTAAGATCCCCATTGCCTGCACGTTTGATCTCCATGGGAATATCCCTGCCATGCTCGGACAATATGGGGACATTCTGGTGGGATTAAAAACTGCACCCCATACGGATAGTGAACAGACGGCTGAACTAGCGGGTCGTATCCTTATGAATACCTTACTGGGAAAAGTACGGCCGGTTTCTTACGTGCTGCCCATACCCTTCATTGTCCAGGGTGAAAAGGCCATGACCACTTCTGAACCCTTCGGCTCACTCGTTGAGGAAGCGAAAAGGATTGAGAGAGAAGGCGTCCCTGGATTCAGGCAGCGGATCCTTGCCGCCACCCTGTTTGTGGGTTGCGCATGGACCGATGCACCATGCACAGGGATGTCTGTGATGATTACCGCTGACCGTTCACGGGAAGCTGCCAGGGCAGCCGCAGTTTACCTCGCACAGAAAATATGGGACGCCCGCCACCGGTTCGATTATGGTTGTGAGACGGCTGAACTTGAAGAGGGTGTTTCACATGCACTTGAAGCAATGGAATCAACCGTATTTCTTTCTGATAGCGGTGATGATGTTACTGCAAGTACCCCCGGTGATCTGCCTGTTGTACTAAGGCACCTTGTGGAAAGGGAAGCCAAAAGTGCTGTAGTTGCATGCATCAACGATGCCGCTGCCATGCAGCTATGTTTTACAGCGGGGGAGGGCAATAACCTACAACTTTCCATTGGAGCCGGCATTGATAAGCTGCATGCTGAGCCATTCGAAGCCGAAGTGGAGGTAGTAAGACTTATCCAACAACCCCGGAGGGCAGTGATCAGGATAAATGATGTCGAGGTTATCCTGACCGATGGGCCGGCTACATTCACCTCTCCGGGCCAGTTTGAATCCTGTGGTATCAATCCTTTAGAGCGCAAGCTTGTTGTAGTAAAAATGGGATACCTCTTCCCGGGTCTGAGCAGGATCGCACCACGTCATATCATGCTCCTGACTCCTGGTGCGAGTGATATGCGTATAGAGAAACTCAGCTATACCCACCTGCGGCGACCCATCTTTCCATTAGATCCTGACACCCGGTTTGCTCCTTCTGAAATCAGCCTGTGAGAGATTTTTCCTGAGACCAGGTAAATTCTGAATAAGTTCCCATTATGGGTATACCTGTAATAAGGTTGAAAGTATTTGCTAAGGAAACAGGAAGATATTCTGATTCGAAAGATCATAGGATCTACCATTACAAACCCCCACAAAATATTGGATTGGGCATTTTCCCCTTCATTCATGTCCGTGATCCGTAAACTATGAACTGTTAGCCGTCACCCTTGTTGTCTTTCTGGCAGAAGCTGATGAAGACTTGTCTACCGTGCTCCTCTTTCGTAGCCGACTTCGACGCAGACGCAAGCGTTGCGAAGGGAGATGTCATATTCAAATCCTGGGATGAGCATTGCTATATTAGGCGTTCATTGTGATAGAGTTATGAAAGTCTGAGACACGTAGCAAAAGAAATCTATCCTCTCATGGATCAACCCAGATGAATGTATTTAGCACTGTTGATTTTTAGTGGTTCCTGAGATTCAATAGTTGATATGAATCATATCAAAATTATGATTTAACTTTTTGATAAATTATTTCGTTTTGGGGTGGCAACTTACATTTTTATGGCACTGATGCTTTGGGGGCATCACCTGATAGCCCTTGTCACTCTTACGCATGAGAAATGTCTGTAGTCCCCGCTGGATCATTCCACCTCCCTGATCGATCTCAATACCGACAGTGACCTCAATAATATCTGTTTCTTCCAGTTCCTTGATCGATTTGAACTCGAACCCCGGTGCGAATGGATGTTTGTACTTAAAGAAGCCAGCCGGATGAGCGACCTCCGGCTTCTCTTCAGTATAATAGAACTCACCGCTGACCAGATCAACACGATCAATCGGACTGTCCACCAGGTCATAATGCTTCGCTAGTTCGACCCAGTTCTTCTCTTCAAGCATGACTGTGATTTGCTCGACAGCAGCCGAAGGATTGGTGAAATACTTCGCTCCATTGCTTGCAGGAGCTTGGCAACAACCGGCAATAATCTTACAAAAGAGATAGGATATCATTGTCGGCAATAACAAGATTGTATGAATTCTCAAGTACTTTTCTCTTAGGGATTACAATTTTTACCGAATTATTATCTCATCTATTTCAATAAAAATTTGGTTTTTAGAAACTTAATAAATATTTTAGTTACATACAACTGTACAAAAAAAAAGTATTTTTAAAGTTAACCATAATTCATCATAAAATGAATAAAAAATTATTGACACGCAGGACTTTTGTGAAGAAAACCTCTACCGGGGCAGCGCTTGTTACTTTAACCGCAGGTGGAATATCATCCCTTTATGCATGTATTAACCAGGGTTCAGATAAACCTGCATTGCTAGGAGGCAGTCCCGTTCGCTCGAAAGGTTCAAGCCTTGGAGTAAAATGGCCTATTTTTGATGACACTGATGTACAAATGTATGTCGATGCATATAAAAACAAAAATTGGTCGGAACACCGCTTCGATGAAGAGGAGTTGGGAGTACAATTTCAAAACCTGTATGCAAAACTTATGGGGGTTAATTACTGTGCGGTTACAAATGCCGGTACGAATGCTATTGAGGCAGCACAGCGTGCATTCGAGATTGGCCCCGGCGATGAGGTGATAACACAGACCAATACCTTTGTAGCAACGGCACAAACTACCTTTAATTTATTTGCTTTGCCCGTCTTAATTGATACAGATCCTGAAACATTTATGATAAATGCGGATCTGATAGAAGAACATATCACCCCGAATACAAGGGCAATTCTTCCTGTACATATCGGCGGAGCTGCGGCTGATATGGATAAGATACTGGCAATTGCAAAAAAACATAACCTTGCCGTTATTGAAGATACATGCCAGGCTCATATGGGGGAATGGAGGAATAAGAAGCTTGGTGCAATTGGGGATTTAGGCTGTTTCAGTTTCCAGCAATTTAAAAGTTTAGCCGCTGGTGAGGGAGGTGCAGTAATAGGGAATGATGAAAATCTTATGGCAAGGGTTGGTGGATATGTTAATAATGGAAGAGATCCACGGAAGCAGGGAAGAACGTTTACCGGGGGTAATCTTCGTCCGAGTGTCTTCCAGTCAGCCAACCTGTTGGCACAGGTAAGACGACTTGAAGCACAAAGTACACTTCGTGATGAAAATTCATCTCATCTCGAAAAATTATTGTCAGAGATCAAAGGAGTTCGTCCGACCAAGAAATACCCAGGTCAAACACGACGTGCCTATTACAATTATCAGTTGATATATGAGAAAGAACACTTTAATGGTTTACCGAAAGCGAAATTTGTGGAGGCAATGCGTGCAGAAGGAATCCCATTCGGACGCGGTATAGATTCGAATCTGCATCTCGATCCTTTTATTGAAACATATTTAAATCACAGATCATTTAAAAAGTTGTACTCAAAGGAAAGATTGGATAAGTACAGAAAAGAAATCCAATGCCCCGTGAACGAGCGCATCGGTGAGGAAACAGGTTTATCTTTAGGCCATCCGGTATTCCTGGGTACAAAAAAGGATATGGAAGATATTGTAACAGCAATAGTAAAAATACAGAAAAACGCTTCTATCCTGCTATAAAACTGAAGTTCAACAGGTTTAGACATAATTAAATAAATTTATCTTACACTATCGAAGTATGATGGCAGTCACCCAGCCCATTCCTGAACCATGTGCTGAGGACAAGGTTATTTATATATTGAATAAGTTACTAATGAACTTTCCTTCTTTCATATTTTGTGTGGTTTAATTGCTAAACTTTATTTTCAATACCACACCTTAAAATTATAACTTCACTGGTTAATTTTTAGCTGACGATTTACAATTTGGTATCCTGGTTTTTTAAAACTTCGGCAATTGTAACTTCACTGTCCCTCAGTGAATCAACCAGATTGGCTGTAGCAATTTTATATGTACGTAAACCCGCTGTTAGTATGTCAAAGAGCAGAGCAATTATGGAAGCTATGAGAAAGGATAAAAAGCCCGGATCTATCCTAAAAGCAAAATTCAGAACTACTAATATTTGGTGAAAACAAAGTAATTTTATATACTTTACATAAAAATCCATATAACCTATTATTTATGAGAAGAAATTCTGGATACATTCTCTGGTCAAATTCCTGTTTATTAGTCTTAATTATTCTCTTTATCAATTATGACACTCTTTGTTGCCAGATTTCGAAAGGAAATGATAAACCCTGGTATGAAACTGCAAGGATATTCTATGACTGGATAAGGATTGGGGAAGATCTGGACAAGGATTATGCAAAACAGCTTGTTCAAAAGACTAAAGATCTGAACTGTAACACGCTGGCCTTTTGTGTTTCGGTTTATGGTTATGCTTTATGGGATAGTAAGGTATCACCAAAATATAGCAGAATTGGGAAAATGGATTTGATTGGTGAGTTAGCGACACTTTGTAAGAAGAATGATCTGTATTTTGTCCCTTGGTGGCTGGGTACTTCAATGGGAGCAGGAAGGGTACTGGAGGAACATCCTGGCTGGATCGTACAAGGACCTCCGGTGAACGGGCAAGCTGGAAGACAATTTAATTATATATGTTACAATACACCTTACAGGGATCTTATTTATGAAGAAGTGAGGGAAATACTATCACAATATGATGTGGATGGGATATATTTTGATCAGTTACCGGGAAGTTGCTATTGTCCCAGTTGCCAGGAAAAATTTAAAACTCTGAATAACAAATCTATGCCAGTTGTTGAGGATGAATTTGTACTTGCCTTCAACCATACGATTCCAGTTTCTCAATACCCCAACTTATTGAATGAATTCAGAGAGAATAGTATTAAAGGATTTTGTTCCGGGATCCGGAAAATAATTGATGAAATTCAGCCTGGAACCGCATATGTCCAAAATTGGATTAAAGACGATCATGCCAGATTGGGTGTAGGTCTTGTAGATGTAGTCCTACCTGAGTTTTATCAGGAGGATGATCTGGTAGCCCTGGGAATGAAACACCGGATTACCAAAATCTATTTTGAGAACGGTGTCATCTGGGGAAACGTGCGACATTCAGTAAGACACGATGCAAGACATTTTCCTGTGAAGGGAACTCAAATGCTACTCATGGATTGTGTAGCAAATCAATCTGCATCTTTAATGATCGATCTTTGCGCAATGGATTTTGATGCGACTGGAAAAGAACAACTTGGTATGACATTTGCTGAGATTGAAAAATTCTTTGATTTTAATGACAGAGGTGAAGAAGTCTTTTATGCAACACTTCTTCATTCCCTCCCAACCTATAAGCAGGATCCGGTTGGGTATATCAAAGACTTTGAGGGTATGTACAGACTTCTCTTTGAAGCACATATACTTTTTAATTTAATTACTGAGGAAGGAATCCAGCAAGGAGACCTGAAAAATACGCGGGTACTGATCATTCCGAATGCAGCATACATTGCTGAAAAAACTGCAGTCGTTATTAAGAGTGCCGTAAAAAACGGGATGGGATTGATTGCAACCAATATGACTGGATACAAGGAATCGAATGGCAGTATACGTGAGAATCCAATTCTATCGGAAGTTCTTGGTTATACCTTACTTGACATTCAAACTCCTTTTTCACAGGCGACTTTGTCCCTGGATCCTATTCTTAAAGTAAGCGATATCGACCGCGGTTACTTTTATTATGCAAATGTAAGGCCAAATAATCCAGTTACGTCTGAAATACCTGAAGATAGTTATTTCAGTTTCTGGGGGAATTTTGCTGCCATAAACCCAGTTGAAGATGCAACGGTTATCGGTGATATTCATACTCCCGATCAAGCAAGATTATCTGCCAAAGAATACAACAGAAGGGGTGTTTTTCCTGGTCCTGCACGATGGCCACTAGCAATTGTACGCCAATATGATAAGGGTAAAACAGCTTATTTCACGCCGCAGGCTGATGAAATTGAGAGAAGGGTGTATTCTCCGGAATATACCTGTTTGTTGGAAAAAACAATTCTTTGGGCTGGAGGTCCTCCCATATTAGAAACTCCTGATATTCCTCCTCCTGTTGAGATTAGGATATTTCATAACCCATTTAGGAAGCTGTATACGATCTTAATGATCAATCATACTACAAGTCCACTGGTTAGGGGTAAGTATGAAAGTATAGGAGTAATCCGGTATATTGTTCCTCACAAGAATATTGAGCTTAAATTCACTCCTGGAATTATCCCATCTGAAACCAAGGATTTAAAGGGAAACAATGTTCCCTTCAAGATAATAGATGATCAAATCCAAATAAACTTACCCGAACTGGAATTGTATGAAGGAATCATCCTCAAATATTAAGACTCAGATTATGAAACCTCCATATATCAGTATACACAACCGAGCTCACGAATTCAGTGTAGCTAAACACAATGACATAATAATCAGCTAAATGGAGCTGCTCCCACAAATGCGGATGAAGCTATTTTACCACCAAAATAAATTATCATATAATGAAAATAAAGCCTCTATATCTTATATTATTCTTACTGATTCATTTGATTATCTCAGTAAATCCATATACATTATCAGGACAAGATCCCGGGGAGAACAATCAAACAAATCAATCATTCATATTGCCTATCCAGTATTATCAGATTGCTCAATTATATGGACCTGGGATGCCACGGTCAGGAATAGAAGGACTGCATTCGGATACCTTGAATATCAATTATGGAAATATTGGTCTGGTGCTTGTGCACACCTGGAATCTGGGTGAAGTCGATGGTCCTTACCCTATCTATGATACAACAACATTGACAGATAATGAAGTGGGGGCGTGGGTTCCTGAAGCCCATAAAATTATCGAGGATAAAATATATCCGGTTTTAAAAGCTGCCCGTCAATCCGGAATAAAAGTGATTCATTTAGCACAATCTACCTATGCTATAAAATATCAACAATATCAGGAACTCAAAAATGATCCGGAATTACAAAACCCTTTGAGGCCTGTAAAATTTGAAAAATGTATTGACCCAGTTACATATCAAGAGGGATGGAAAAGAGAATATGGTGAAAATTTTCCCGGACCGGTCTGGGTAACTCATTCTAAAGAATTTGACATTGCCAAATTATTAAAGCCACTTCCAGATGAAGACATAGTTGTAACAGGATGGCAATTAAATGGTCTCTGCAGAAGAGCGAATATAAGTATTTTAATTTACGTTGGATTTATGGCAGATTTATGTTTACAAAATATTCCTGGTGCAATTCGTGAAATGACAAACACTTTTCAATATAAATGTATTGTATTACGTGATTGTACTACAGCATATGAATATAAAGAAACCCTTGAAGGTAAATGGATGACATTCGCTGCAATCCGGCTAATTGAGACTGAATTTGGGTATTCTGCAACAGCTCAAGAATTTATTAACGCAAGTCAGAAACTAAATAAATAATAACCTGTGTGACTTTTGCATGAGATAGATAATTCTCTCCAAACCCTTACATAAAACATTGATTTTTAAACGGAACGGATCTACTCTTTCGCGTACTTCTACTCCATTAAGATCCCCGGGTAAAATATTCTTTTCTATAGGCATTACAGCAGCATTCCTGATGCTTCTCCAATCGGAACAGCATCACTACTCAACCAGTAGCAGCCATACCCTAGCCCCCACTGATAAAAATTTTCTACCATCCATGATGTTTATTTTTTTATAGTATAAAATTACGGAATTAAGGAGTGTAATTTTAATATTCTTATCTGTGAAAAACCCGAATTCTTATTCACCTTTATAAAACAAGGTATCTATTGTATATTACTTGAAAAGTTAAAAATAAGCTTTAATTTTAATAGAGATAATTAATAATATAGAATACAAAAAAATATCTCCTATTAAATGTCTTGCTGCATTTTTTACCAGCCATTTGATTTATTTATCGTCTTTTTAATTTTTCCTATCATTCTTTCATCTTTCTTATCTGAGACCTTCTGTATATTTTAAAATCATATTGAATATCCAGTGTTGTTTAGTTGTCTAATATATATTAATCTCACAAAATATAAAGAAAATGAAAAAAAATGTATCGAAATTGAAGCAGTTGTTATTATTAACATTTGTTTTGGCCTTTGCTGCACCTGTAATGACGCAGGCTCAGGCTGGTAAAGCTAATTTCTCAGGTACCTGGACTTTAAATGAATCAAAAAGTACACTGCCACAGGGTGGTGGTGGACAGAGAATGGGTGGCGGCAGTTTTGCCATTACTCAGGAAGCTAATCTCCTGACCAGAACAAGTACCGGCCAGGATGGTACGCAAAGAGTCTCAAAATATAGTCTCGACGGAAAAGAGAGTGTAAACACAACACGGGGTGGTGA
>CAZKMG010000077.1:0-12910 GCA_964553465.1 uncultured Bacteroidaceae bacterium | reverse complement strand
AAATCACTAATTCAAGTTATACTGTTGACGTGTCGAGGCCGGGAGCCAGGGTCGCTCCAATTTGCAGAGGACAGCAAATCGAAGAATTTAACCATCAGTTTCAAGGTGGATTATATGCCCAGTTGATTAACAATCCTTCTTTCGAAGAGTTAAAAAATCCTATTTCCAATTGGACTTTGATAAAATCAGGATCCTCAGAAGGATCTTTGTATGCACAGACTTCAGATGAAACAGCAATGCTTAACAAGTATCAGGATCATTGTATGAAACTTGAAGTCACTTCTGTAGCATCAGGAAGTGTTGGATTGGCAAATGGTGGTTATTGGGGGATTAAACTGGAGAACAAAACAAAATATAAAGTTTCATTCTGGGCAAAAAAAGGCTCTGGTTTTAATGGTATTTTACAAGTCAGACTGGAAAGCAATGACGGTACTGTTTATGGAAAATCGGCTGATTTTTTACCTACTCTGGACTGGAAGCATTATACCTGCGATC
The DNA here is from genome assembly GCA_964553465.1 of uncultured Bacteroidaceae bacterium. Taxonomy (GTDB): domain Bacteria; phylum Bacteroidota; class Bacteroidia; order Bacteroidales; genus CAZKMG01. The sequence continues at coordinate 12,415 of CAZKMG010000077.1, read as the reverse complement.
TTGTTGCAGATGGTATTCCAAGTGTTACAGGAAACAACCGTTTTGTAATATATGCATCGTCAAAAGGTGATGTGTTTCTTGATGTAGTTACACTCATGCCGCCAACATGGAAAAATCGACCCAACGGGCTTCGAATAGATCTGGCTGAAAAGTTGGATGCGTTGAAAATGAAATATATTCAATTTCCCGGTGGCTGCACAGCTGAGTCTGCCAGTATGGATACCTGTTGGAATTGGAAAAATTCAATAGGGCCTCTTGAAAATAGACCCGGAGATACAAGAAACAGATGGGAATATAAGAACGACCTGTACTTTGGTCTGGATGAGTATTTTCAATTGTGTGAGGACCTGGGAGCAGAACCTGTATATACAACCTCATCTGGAATAAGTGAAACACTTGCCTGGGGGCCGTATGGTGTTTGTCCACTTGATAAAATGCAACCAATAATAGACGATATATTGGATTTGCTGCAGTACTGCAATGGATCAGCCTCAACTGTATGGGGAGCTAAACGCGCCGCGAACGGACATCCGGCGCCATATAATCTCAAATATATCGAAATAGGAAATGAAAATGCACATAGTTCCACATTGAATGATTATAATGCCCGTTATCCAATGATTTATAAAGCTGTTAAAGCTGCATATCCTGATATTAAAATTATGTATAATGGTACAGGAGGGAATGATCTTTCACGTACTTATGGAAATTCAGTTGATTTTACGGATGAACATTTTTACAGGAGTGATCTGACAGGCCTGCACAATAAATATGAAAGCATAGATCCTTCCTGCAAGAAAATATGTGTTGCCGAATATGCATCCTCCATCAATGGAAACGGAGGAAATGTTATCGGAAATTTTGGAGATGCACTTGGAGATGCTGTCTTCATGCTGGGATGCGAGAAAAATTCAGAGAGAATGTGGTGGACCGGATATGGCAATTATGCAGGCCTTCTGGGACACAGTAATTTTGGACCCTGTATGGTCTGGAATGATGCGGTATCCTGTTTTGCATCGCCTGCATACTATATGCAAAAAATGTTATTTTCAGATAATCAGGGAACTCGTTTATTACCCTTCACGGAAAATACAACTGATTGCTACTGGTCTGCATCTATAAATACTGAATCTGAGAGAAAAAGTATACTCTTGAAAATCGTCAACAATAAAAGTACATCTGAAACTGTAAAGGTAAATCTTCAAGGTGTTCATAATATTGAGCCAACAGGACATTCAACTACTTTGACAGGGACCCCTGCTGCTGAAAATTCAATTTCGGATCCATTCAATATAGTCCCAACATCTGGTACGTTTACAGCAGGGGATCGTTTTGATTATACTTTTCCAGCCTATTCGATTACGGTACTCAGATTGTATTATTAGCTTGAAGTCAGACAGAATAAATTAAAACAGAAATACTTTTCATCAATACAAGAAGTAGAGTTTAACTAAAGAATTAATTTCCTACAGGCAAACTGAGATCAGTAATCACAGGCTCGAAATAGGGGTAACTAAATAGTCACAAATAAATCGCACAGTTCTGCAAAGATGAATTATTTTTATCTGACAACAATGATTGAAAGCATGGAAGATTTTTAGGAATATTATATATTTATAGATATTTACTAAATATTATGCTATGAGAAAGTCGTGGAAATTATTGTATTTACTCATATTTTATAGTTTATATATTGTTCCTGGTTTTTCTCAGCCAATATGGGAGCTGGCCAATAAAAACAAGGATGTTCTCAGAATCTCCACTCTTTTCACTGCGCAAAATGTACGCAGCTATTTATCCACGGATGAAGGTATAACAAATGCTATAGATTGGTGCAAAAATACTGGTGTTACACGAGTGTTTATTGAAACATACCGGGGAGGATATACCGCAGAGCGGGTAACACTTGAGCGCGCCAAAATGATGTTTGAAGCTGCCGGAATAGAGGCATCAGGTTGTGTAACCACAACTGGTATGGGGAAGCGCAGCTCTGGAGGAGGCCAACTTTGTTGCTTTACAAACGAGGAGACACAGAAAGAATTAAAACGTGTATTTGAATTCACGGCAACAATTTTTGACCTGATCATGATTGACGATTTTTTAATGACTGATTGCCAATGCGAGGAATGCCAGGAGGCTCGCGGAGAAAGATCCATGGGAGACTATCGGAATGACCTGTTGTATAAAGTCAGCAGGGAATATATTATTAAACCTGCAAAAGTGATAAATCCGAAAGTTAAGATAATTATAAAGTATCCCCTCTGGTATGATTTTTTTCACTGGCGGGGATATGATGTGTTGGGAGAAACTTCCATATATGATTTAATATGGGTAGGAACAGAAACCAGGGATTATGATTATTACATCAACGATAGTTCAGGAGAGGTTCAGTACAATGCCTACTTTGTTATGCGCTGGCTTGGTGAAATAGGAGATGTTAAAACCGGCGGCGGTTGGTTTGATCATATTCAAACTTCTCCCGACACCTATGTTGAGCAGGCACGTCAGACTGTACTTGCTAATGCAAGAGAAATGATGCTGTTTAATTATAGTTCTTGTATCCAGGAAATAGATAACATTGATAAATTACGCCGTGAAATCCCTGATCTATTCGAACTGGCAAAGATGATTAAGAATAAGCCCATCAAAGGTATCCTGGCGCCCAAACCTCCTAACAGCGATGCTTACACTAATTTCAATGCGACTGAACCATTTCATTTAAATCAGCCTGATGTGTATATTTACGATTTTATAGGCATGATGGGATTTCCACTCGTACCTGCCACAGAAATTGATGTTGACGCCAAAGCAGCTTTTTTCCCGGTCCAGACTCTTAAAGATGAAATGTTTAAGGAAAAATTAAAGAAAATGCTTTCAGAGAATAAGCCGGTGCTTATTACTGACAGCCTGGCAAAACAACTGGATGATTTCAAACAATATAAAAACCTTATCGTCTTGCCGGTCAATGGTAACACCCACACATTGTTGAAAATAAGCCGGGAACAGCTGAATGAAATAAGGAATAAAATGCTTGAACCTTTTGGGATAAAATTTGATGCTCCAAACAAAGTAGGTTTTTACCTTATTGGTGATGATATTATGGTTATCGAAAATTTTAATATCACCCCGGTTAGTATCAACATAAGCACCCAATTTCCTATGAATGCACAACTGAAGCTTAAATTGCCGGAGGAAAGAAATATAGGTTATGAATTTGCGAGTAAAACACTTAATATTAATAGATTACCTCAGCGAACAATGATTGTGATTAAGTATTGATTAAAATTATAAGAATTCAATAAGGTTAATGTGTTGAATCCCGACGAGCGCATTACTCTCCGCCTAAGGCGGATCGTGAGAATAGTTCCCCGTAGCTCTGCTGCGGGGTTAGCGAGCAATAAAAATAAAAAAATCCTTAACGGGATCGATGATTACGCGCTTCGCTCGTGAGAGAAGTTCCTCGAAGCTTGCTTCGAGGAGAATCAATTTATATTTAAATTACGGTTGCTTATATAGATACTTTTTATAATAACTTGATTATTAATTTTAAACAATTTAATATTTTGCGAAATACTTTAAACCGGACACTCAAGTTAGAATATGATTTTGATGCAATCACTGTGTTGGAAAAAATATAAAATATTGGAGGAATAAAATGAAAAAATTAAGTTTAATAACCCAGGTTTTTGTGTTATGTATTCTCACTCTGCTTTTTCTTGGCAGTTGTTCTGAAAAATTAGAGGATGGAGGTTTACAGATTGGCTGGGCAATGGAGGATATTACCCCGGATGGACCAGCATCCTTGTCCGGACAATATTATGAACGGATATCAACATATGTGCAGAGTCCGCTAAAGGTTACTGCATGTGCAGTTGAATCAATTGACCAAGCGGGTATTAAAGAGCAGGCTATTATGGTATCAGCAGATTTAGTTGGTATTACGAGAAAATTACAGGATACATTAAGGATGATGGTTAAGGAGCAGATACCTGATTTTGATATTCGAAAGCTCATCATTTTTGTTACCCATACACATTCGGCTCCTGAGGCTGATCTTTCCAGCGATTATGGTAAAATGCTTCTTGATAAAGCCGCCAAGACCGTTGTGACTGCATGGAACAATCGTAAACCTGCCGGAATCAGCCGAGGGTTGGGATATGCTGTGGTCGGACATAACCGGCGGGTACAATATGCCAATGGTACAACAGAAATGTATGGCAGAACAGACCGGGAAGATTTTATTGGTATTGAAGGGACTACCGATCCCGGTGTGGATTTAATCTTTTGCTGGGATCAAAAAAAGAAGTTAACGGGAATTATTATGAATGTTTCCTGTCCTTCCCAGGTTACTGAAGCCAAATACTATGTTTCAGCTGATTATTGGAGTGAAGTCAGGAAACACCTGAAGGAAAGATTTTCTGACAATGTGTTTGTCTTACCACAATGTGGTGCTGCAGGTGATATATCACCGCGTGATCTCCCGCGCGGTTATAAAGCCGGAGAGCCAAATATGTGGGATATACCCGGAATTGTTGAAATAGGCATTAGGCTGGCTCAGGTTATTGATCGCGTATATCCTGATGCTAAGAATTCAATTCAAACAAAAGTAGTCTTTAAGCATTCCGTGAAAGATATTGATATTCCTACGAGGCGGGTAAGTAAAGATGAGTATGAAAACGCACAAAAAATTGTGAATGAGATACGTTCCAGGGAACCTGCAGATCAGAATTCTCCTAATACTGCATGGAACAGGTTTCTTCAGGAGATGAAAGACAATGAAAAGACAATGGAATATGGCCCCTGGGATAGCAAAACCTCTGACTATGGCTGGTTAAAACCAATGGAAACTGTGTTAAGACAATACCATAATCAGGACAAAGATACTGTTTACGTGATGGAGCTTCATGCAATACGTCTGGGTGATATGGCATTCGCTACCAATCCATTCGAACTCTATACTGATTATGGGTTTATGATCACCGGAAGGAGTAAGGCCAGGCAAACATGTATCATCCAGTTATGTGGTGATACCGGGGGATATCTGCCTACTTCAAGAGCTCTGCCGGGAGGAGGATATAGTGCTATGGCCAATCATATTGGGCCGGATGGAGGCATAGTGCTTGTAAATGAGACAGTTAACCTGATCAATTCCCTTTGGAATAATTAAGAATTAAGAATGGGAAAGGAATCAGTTAATTTGAAAGAACAACCACATCTAAGGAGGGTGCTGGGGTTATGGGATTTGATTTTTTATGGGATCGTTCTGATCCAGCCTATCGCTGCCATTGGTTTATTCGGTATTGCTTCCAAAGTTTCACGAGGCCATATGGTCACGACATTATTCATTGCCATGATAGGCATGATGCTTACCGCAATCAGTTATGGACGCATGGCATCCTTATTCCCTTCAGCTGGTTCTGCTTATACTTATGTGGGAAAGGGATTAAATACACATTTCGGTTTCCTGGCCGGTTGGGCTATGTTCCTTGATTATTTAATAGTTCCAATTATTAATACGATTTATGGGGCATTAACATTACAAAGATTTTTTCCATCGATACCATTTTTTGTGTGGGTGATTTTATTTGTATTTATCATTACCTTTTTAAACTTGCGGGGTATCCGTACGACTGCCCGGACAAATGAATTATTACTTGCCATCATGTGTATTGTCATTGGTATTTTTATTGTTCTTGCTATTCAATATATTTTTCGAGGACAGGGTTGGAATGGGCTCCTTTCATTTAAACCATTTTATAATCCTGAAACGTTTAATTTTGGTGCGGTTATGACAGCTACATCTTTCGCTGCTCTTACTTATATTGGTTTTGATGGTGTAACCACACTCGCAGAAGATGTCAGAAATCCCAGGAGAAATATGCTGTATGCCCCGGTATTACTTTGTTTATTTACAGGACTGTTCAGTGGGTTACAGATATACCTTGCTCAACAGGTCTGGCCGGATTATCATTCTTTCCCTAATCTTGAGACTGCTTTTTATGATGTATCTGCACGGGTTGGAGGAAAATTTCTTTTCAATGCAATTGCAGTTACATTGTTTGTGGCCTGTTTAGGAAGCGGGCTGGCCGGACAGGTTGGTGCTGCCCGGTTACTTTTCGGAATGGGACGTGATGGTGTCCTACCAAAAAAAATATTTTCACATCTCGACACCAGGCGGGCTAATCCAACCTATAATATCTTATTTATGGGAATATTAACTTTGATTGGTTCCATGGTTCTTGGTTACCAGGGTGCTGCCGAATTATTAAATTTCGGAGCTTTCCTGGCTTTTATGGGAGTAAATATTGCTGCTTTCCGGCAATTCTATTTTCTCCGTCCACCTGGGGAAAAGCGTAATTTGGTTTTAGATGCCATTCTTCCATTGCTTGGATTCCTGGTTTGCTTATCTATCTGGATAAGCCTGCCGAGCCCAGCCAAAATTATGGGGGGGATATGGTTTATTATCGGATTGACTTATTTAATCATTAAAACCCGTGGGTTAAAAGATAAACCGGTAATGCTTGATTTCAAGGATGTTTAATTACAGTCTTTTTTGATTTATCCTTGCCCCACCGTCAATTTTGTAAGTTCCATGCAGCTTTTCCATTCAACCTTATCGCCCAGATGCTGTTGAATCCTTCTTCCTACTTCATCCAGAGCCCTAAGCCCTGTTTCAAGTCCATTTGAATAAAGTGACTGCCAGTGTGTAACAAAAACCGGCCACCCTCCGACATTCAGGACATTTATCAGACTGCCTTCTTTCCCGTCTGCCGTAATATATTTGTCTGCAATACTTTGAACATATTCATTATCAGTCTTTGGGGAGTCTATTGTTTCCCAGAAATGATCGGGCATATTAGAAGCGATGGAAACCAAAGTGTAGCTTCCTTTTTTCAAAGCTATCCAGGGCTTTTTCGTAGGCTGGTTATCAAGCGTGTCCAGAAAATACCATGAAAGCTTACGGTTGTAAACTTCCCTCTGAGCCTCAAGGATGGCTTCCCTGTAATCATCCTCTACGAACTTACCAAAGTTCCATGGAGAAGTTACACCCGTTGCATCGATACCTGCTTTTCTTAGCAGGTCAAGACAATAAATAATGTAAGGTATTAATACGGTTCTATCTTGTTTTTTGGACCATTCTGCTTCATTTTCCTCCGAATATTTACCTGTCGTTAAATCAAGAGCATGGTTATGTGTCAGCATTTCAGGGCTAAAATCAAACCGGTCAGATAACCTGCTATTTACAGTATTTAACCACTCTTTAATTAATGAATAATCATATCCGGGAATACCATTTACTATGTCTCCGATCCCTCCGGGCGAAGGCACAATGGATATTTTTCCTGCAATTTTATTAGTGGTAACTACATCACAAAATTTATCCAAAAAACTATTAGGTACTTCCTTTACCAGTAAACGACCATCTTTTGTAAAAGGGCCTTTACCATCAACGAGTTTCTTATGAAAATAATACACATGGATGAGTGGAGAACTGTCATCCACCAGCAGGCAGATGGGGATCTTAGCATTCACTGAGGGGGAAAAATAGTTCTCCCCATGACTCTTATTTGCAGTATGTAAAACACTTGATGTTCCTTTGAACCAGGCAGAACTCCCGGCTAAAAAAACACCAGATAAACCTATTTTTTTAATAAATGATCTGCGTGAATTTTTCATGGTTTATAATTATTTTATATTGTGAGTCAGGATCATCATACCGATAAATCATTTTTCAGGGACAGCATCCAGTAATAACGGTAATGCTTTAAATAATATTTCATTATCATGAGTTACCCCTTTATAATGAGTCAGTTTAACTACCACCAGGTCATGGGAGGGAATAATAAACACGTGTTGTCCACCGGCGCCACCCATGAAATATGACTCTTTCGGGATAGGAAATGCGCCGTCTCCGTTAATCCAGAAAAATCCACCATACACGGGTCTTCCGTCTGCCACCCATGCAGGAGCCAGGGTACTGACAAACCCGGAAAATCCTTCCGGGAGAATACGTTTACCCATCCAGATACCATCATTTAAATATAAGTTTCCAAGGCGTGCCCAGTCCCTTGCAGTACCAAATTCATACCCTTGCAGGAGGAAATTCCCGGAGGGGTCTGTTTCTAAAACCATATTACGTATACCTATCCTGTCAAACAGTTCCCATTGAGGGAAACTCAGATATTCTTCACCTCTTCCTTCAACCGCGAGCCGAATCAGATAATTGATCAGCACAGGATCACAATTACGGTAGCGACCAATTGTATTTGGAGGCCATTCCTGAGGCCGGGTAGCAACCCATTTAAAGGAATTACCAGCATCAGTGTACACATATAAGTGATCGGTGTAACCAAGAGCTGGATCCAGGTCAGGATCCAGTGGGGCACGGAACCGCAAACCACTAGACATACGAAGTATATCAGCAATGCGTATTTTAGTCCGGGGATCATCTTTTGTCTGCTGCCATTCCGGTACAGGGGCAGGTTGGTAAAGATCATAGACTCCTTGCTGGATTAAAACACCCATCAGGGTGGCTGTAATACTTTTTCCCATCGACCAGCTTTCAAGCTTTGTGTGCATATCCAAACCGTCGCGGTAGTGTTCGCCGATAATCTGCCCTTTATATGTGACAATAAAAGCAGCTGTAAGAGCTTCTGGATTTTCGAATGCAATATCTATTGCTTGTCTGACCTTTGCCAAATCCACCCCTTTTGGAACTAAACTTTCTGAAATCTTATCTCCCATCGGCCATGGTTGGGTTTCAGCATCAGGAAGGGCACTTTTTATTTTAACCGGTTTAAAGTTCAATTCATCCTGGCCTTCAGTAAGACAAATGCATCCCTGGTCACCGAAATATTTCGCAGTTCGTACTACTCCATTGGGTAAAGTGATGTGAACAGCTTTGTTTTCCATGTCCAGTTTACGATCCTTCAATATCGCCCTTACTTCATATGGGGCTGTAAAGTAGCCGATGTTTTCAGCTGCAAACTCAAAATCAAGCCCGGTAATGAAGACTGCTGAACAAAGGATCTTTGCAAAACCCGATGCATCATGTGAAAGGGCATCACCGGGGGGTGGTTCATAAGGTGTGTCTAACTCGAACGAGTCGGCACGGGCTATAAGTCTTTCTTTAAGAGTCAATCCTGAAACATCATTCTTCCTGATATTATGGCAGGAAGAAAATAAAAGGAGAACGCAAAGTAAAACAAGTAAAAGAGTTCGGATTCTCATAGAATAAGTTTTTAGTGAAGCTGACTAATGCTGGAAAATGCCATTGCCCCAAGGTTAAAGTTCACAAAATAAAAGTAATAATTTCCAGAAATTTAAGTTTGCTGAAAATCAAAAATATTAGAAAAAGTATTTATTTCTGTAGTAAACTGAGAAGATAGAGAAATCAGGACAACGCAAGCAGTTGTCTGTTCAAGTAATTCTATATTAAAAATTTCTTCAGAAAACAAATTTGTATATAATAAAGCTCGGAGGAGAAAGAATATTATTTTCATCAACAAAGATCTTAAGAGATCGCTCCAATAAGATAATCTGATTTGTAAAAAAACCATATTAATAAATATATAAATATTAAAGAAAAATCAAAGTTTTCCAGAAGGACAAAATGTAGCTTTGAGATTTTTATTTTGATGAATGAAGAAGACATTACTGGTTTACCAACACAAATATCTATTGATTATCTTTAGCTGATAATATCATTATGGGGCGAGAGTAACAGAATCCCCCGAAATAAACTCATACGCTCCAATATCCCATGCAGGGCCCTGTGGTCGCTGCACGCTATCTTTATCAATTGAAAATCCTGCCATGACCGAACCCTTGTCTATTAAAACTGAATTCGCAGAGATATGAAAGTCGCATGAATTTGTTATACAATTTGAGTAAGCTGCAACAAACATCGGGTCACCTCCGTTTACCATAGTGTTTTCAACCCATTCGCGCGGTCCATATGAAGTACTCCCGTAATAATTATTATAATGTGTCGTGTTGGTCAACTGGAGAGCATGGGATAGATTTAACGCGTTAGGAATCAGAACATTATTTATGAATTGTCCATCACTGCCATCCCCCTCTTCATCGTTTGAGTAAATAATAGCATTGTTCCCTTTTTGTCCAACACGATAAAACACATTGTTGTAAAAATAAATGTTCCTTGACTTAATGAACGCTGAAGACCCGATATTGGCCCAGATATTATTCCGGAATGTCCAGTGATGAATCGCTCCGGGAACCTGCCAATCAGCGAACATCACAAACTGCCCGTCAAAATCGTGGAAATAATTATATTCAACTATAATGTTGTAAGAAGAGCTATTGAATCCCTGAAAGATATCGACATGGTCATTTCTGTTTTCATATGTTGATCGGCAGCTTCTTACTTCGTTGTATGCAATGATATGATCTGTGCCATAGATCTCAAAAAGCCTTCCAGGCGAATTGATGTCTTTCAAAAGGTTGTGGCTGATCTCGTTGTATGAAGCAGATTTCGCAACATAAATTCCGATTCCAAAAGAGTTAGCACTATTGTTGTTCCCATCCCAAATATTATAAGAGATTACATTATGGTTGCCTGCTGACCACAGTCCGATGCTGGATCCTTCACCATCATTCCAGGGTTGAGAGTTGCCAATGAGGGTATTGCAGAGAGACTGGCAGTGGCTTCCAACTAAGGAAATACCTGCCGCGTCATTCCGACCTGAGTTTATTATCCTAAACCCTTTAACGACCACATAATTATGTTTGATTTTAATACGGGAAATAATCACTGTTTCACCCGTTGCTGTCTGGAACGTGATAAGATTGCCTGCCGAACCATCACATGAGCTGATGAGTATTTCATCAGAATAATCTCCTGTATGGATGGTAACCGTATCCCCGGCATATGCCGAACTTATTCCTTTTTGTATTGTACGAAAAGCGCCATTCCTTGGTATCGAACCGCTCCCTGGATCTGAGGCATTATACATGCCGTTGCAGTTGTCATCATTGCCATCCGTACGGACATGGTATGAGGCAGCTGAGCAGATATCTGATATGATTAAAGTTACTGCAACAAAAACTGTAAAATGAAAGCTGCGTTTTAATAATTGTTGAATGGTCATTTTAAAATTATACTATCTAAATACAGTAAACCTTTTTGTGGTTGGTAAACCGGTCTTTGTTATCTTCATCTTTTTCCTTCTGTTTTAACCATTCCTGCATGATTAGTTTTTATCTTATTCTCTCCGGCTATGAGAAATCCGTCATGATAAAAATAGTTAATTTTTTAAAAACAGGCCCGATTGTAAAATCGAATATGCAGAAGGAATCTACGTAGTCAGGCGTTATACTTTTTCTATTATTATTCTTACCTGGATAAAATAATACCCAGAAGTATTTGAATGAATCGGTGAAAGCAATTCGTCAATATATAAATTTACTTAACGCGTTGTGCGATTAAAACATATCCTAATTTATTTACAAACTTTGAAAATTTAATACATTGATTTATAAGCATATATGAAGATCTTTGTGAACTCTGTGGAATCCTTCGTAGCCATTGTGGTTAAATATTTTTACCGCAAAGTTCACAAAGAAAAAACACAAAGCACACAAAGCCTGATCATTACAATATTTCAATCGCACAACGCGTTTACTTAAAATTTTTCTATAATATATTGTCGATGGATTCTGAAAATAGGTATTACACTAATATTTTCAGTGAGAGCTGCCATCATTCATAACATTTTATCAATAAATAAGAAATAATATAAATTATTAAAAGTAGTTTAGTACCGCAATAATTTACAATGAAACACCTGGTAATCTAAATGTTTAGGTACTGCGCATTATTTATCAGTTTATTCCTTTTTTTTTCTATCAGTGTATCTCTGGGGCAAGACAGATTTAAAATATATGGAGGATATGGCTTTCCGGAGGGATTAATTATTGGACCGCGCATTCAATTTAATCGGGTGCAATTAGGAGTAGGAGTGGGAGGCAGATATGATGGAGGCTACTATTCACTCTCAGGAGATGTTTCATACCATTTTGGTCAAAGTCCTGAACTATCTGAAAGTAGCCCCTGGTATATAAAAGGCGGCGTGACAAAGTGGTTCTCGCACCTGGAAGTAGCTACTGAAAATCCGCCTTTAGCAACAAATCTTCGTCTCGGATTAGATTTCAATATTTCTAAAAAATTTGGTCTGAACATTGAATTAGGATTACTGATTGGAAAAGGATTTGTTGATGATATAATCGCAGGTTACTCATATACTGGCATAGTTCCAGGTTTCGGAATATTCTTCTATTATAGATTATAGAAGACCTTACTTAAGGTTCGTAAATAAATCACTGTATTGGCTCTTAGATTCCACTTCAATGGTTTTTAGAAAGTCATTCAAAGATTGGTGATCTTAGAATTTAT
>CAZKMG010000076.1:12682-12918 GCA_964553465.1 uncultured Bacteroidaceae bacterium | reverse complement strand
TATTTCTATAAACGATTAATTGTAAATGCCTGTTTATTCCATAATAAAGTTTTATATACAGTCATTAAAAAGGTAAAATTATTTAACATAAATACGAATCTGATCAGGTATATAACGTTAGAAAGATATAAGAAGGCACAGGTATGAAATACATACTAAAAGAAGCTCTTATTTACTCAGTAGATCAATTAATACCCTTGTCATTCCAGTAGCCCCGGTCTTTAAAGTAGGTACAG